>NZ_JACHEX010000001.1:0-300000 GCF_014201655.1 Thermosipho japonicus | reverse complement strand
TTAAAACTTAAACTTTCCAAACTAATCAAGAAGATTAAAAACTATAGATCTGTTTATTTTGAAGGCATTAAAAAGCTTGCAAAGCTTGCACTCGCAATGGACGGGGTTGTTGTTAACGAGGTACAGGTAAATGTAGATCCTGTAATTCCAGCAGATGAAGTAGAAGATTTGAATAAATGGATTAATTTAATCAGCATGGGATTAGTCAGCAAAAAAACGGTTGCTGAAGCATTAGGTTTTGACTACGAAAGCGAACAGAAAAAAATTGAGGAAGAAAACAGCTGGTATATGGAGATGATGGACAATGAACCTGGACAAAAACCTAAATAGGATTGAACGAAGACTGATACAACGTAATTTATCACTCTTAAAGCAACTACTTGAAAGATTGATTGGATTGTTAATGACAAACGAAATTGGTACAAGAACTTTAGAGTGGTTAAAAATTCAAATTCAGCAACAAACAGAAAGCTACATATCAGAATTTGAAAAATATTTAAACAAGGAGCTGCTGAATACATTTAAGTTGTCTAGTAAATTAGCTCATTCAACAATTAATCAACCATTTTCGGGTGTCCCTTCAAATGCCATGCTGTGGTTTAACGAAAATTTTATGAGTTTTGAACACACTGTTATGAAGAACTACGCAGGCGATTTAATGCGAATAATTGAAAACACACTTACAGCAGGAATAATATCTGGAACACCTAACGATGTACTAGCAAAAATTCTTATCAAACAAATTCCACCAACGGCAAAACGGCGTATAACTGTAATGGTAAGAGATCAAGTTGGTCATGCAATGCAACAAGGAATTTGGAGAACGTATGTAGAATACGAAGAAGTAATTGACAAATTCAAATGGTCTGGGCCGAGTGATTCAAGAACCACGGCGTGGTGTGCAAACAGAAAAAAACTAACGCAGGAAGAACCATGGACTAAAAACGAAATTGAACGATATATTGAAACAAATCCACGTAAATTAAAAGGTCTAGAAATCCGAGCAGACCATGGAACGTTTTTACATCCACATATTCAATGTAGGCACAGACTGTTAGCTTTACCAAAGCCTGCTAAGTTAATTGGAAACCAATTTCTAAATCAGTAGTGAGGTGGTGATTCATGGCTGATGTTTTAAAAGACAGGACTTGGGGTAATGTACCACCAGTAGGCTCTTCAAAGCGTGAAGATATGCCAGCACATGTATTTCTGGATCCAAAAAAAAGAAGATATCCATATAAGAAAAAAGTAAACGGGCAATGGAAGCCTTCATGTGCTGGACTACTTGCAGCATATAGAAGAGCCATGATGAATAAAGATGCAGAGATAGCAAGCAAGGCAAAAAGCCTTGCAATTCAGTACAAATGTCCTTGGGCAAGTAAAGAATAAAAATAAAAGGGAGGTATTAGCATGAGTGAATTGGAAAAGAGGGGCATTGACATCCAACTCTTTGCAGAGGGGGATGAAAATGCAACTCAACAGGAACAAAAGCCAGTAGAAAACACAAACCAAGAAGAAGCAATAAAAGACGATGGAGATCCTATTGAAGTATTAAGAGCAACAGCTATACAGCTGGGGCTCAATCCTGAAGATGTTGCGATTATGACAAAAAAAGAATTACAAAGTCAGATTGATAGTGCAGTTACTAGAGCAATAAAAACAAGGGAGGAGAAATTGAAGAAACAGGCAGAAATAGAGAAGATGAAGGAAAAAGGGCAATATGAACAACTCTTGAGGCAGGAAAGAAAAGAAGCACTTGAAGATCTTAAAAACACATACTTACAGGCAAAAGGTTTACCAAATGAATTTGGAGTATTAATCAACGTAGATCCGTTAGCAGATTTGTCACTAACTGAAGCTAAAGAGCAATTAGTTTCCACACTTGATTCAGTAGCACAGAAGATAAACGAATTGGTAGAAGCCAAAGTAAATGAGAAGTTGAAAAGTCTAGAAGCTGGATCATTTACGCAATCTTCAAACATACCAGAAGCATTACCAAAAACACGCGATGAACTTTTAAGCTTACCGTATGAAAAACAGGTAGAGATATTCACAAAATATCCTGACCTATACAATAAATTAATGCAAGGAGGTTGATTTAAATGGCAAACGAAACATTAAAAACTAACATGGTAGTTCCAGAAGTATTTTCAAATATTGTTGAAGGTGAATTTACATCAAAAGCCAAACTTTTAAAATTTGCTACTGTTTACAATAATTTGGTTGGAAAACCTGGCGATACAATTCACTTTCCAAAATGGGGAACATTAAGCGAAGCAACTGATTTAACAGAAGCAACAGCAATGGGAACTGAAGTACTTGGAACATCTGACGTATCAGCAGTAATCAAAGAAATAGGTAAAGCAGTTGAAATTTCCGATACAGCTGTTTTAACTGCAATTGGAGATCCAATAAGCGAAGCTGCAAGACAACTTGGAATTGTTATTGCTAACAAAGTTGATAGCGATATTAAAGCCGAACTTGAAAGCACTACACTTGCCGTTGATTATTCAGCAACTGGAGTAATTGATTATAATGCAATAGTTCAAGCACTTGCAAAATTTGGTGAAAACTATGATGACATTCTTGCACTTGTAGTTCACTCAAAACAAGCAGCTGACTTGTTAAAAGATAGCAATTTCATTAATGCAGCAGCATTCGGACAACCAGTTATGGTAAACGGCTATGCAGCAATTGGAAAAGTCGCAGGAATTCCTGTTGTGATTTCCGATAGAATAACCAAAACAGCTGGAACACCAGATACATACACTGCATTGTTATTAAGAAAGAACGCAGTTGCACTTGCATACAAGAGACAACTCAAGATTGAACAAGATAGGGACATCTTAAAAAGAACAACAGTAATTGCTGGAACAATGCACTATGCAGTCAAACTCTTGGACGAAAACAGAGTAGTTAAGATAATCACACAATAATTGAGGGCGGGTTAATCCCGCTCTCTTTTTTAGTGAGGTGAAAGAATGGGTATCGGAGCACTTCGCAGACATTATGAACAGAATAATAAACCTGAATCAAAGGAAGTTGAGCTTAAACACGAGCTAGAAAAAGAACCAGAGGTTGAAAGGGAGGTAGAAGAAGTTAAAAAACAAGCTAAACCAAAGAAACGCAAAAGGAAGTGATGTGAATGACTAATCTAGAATACATCAGAATGAAAATTCCTGATAAAGATACTAACAACCAGATTTTTACAGATGCAGAATTACAGCAGATTATTAAGGATAATTCAGAAATCAGGTTGATAGTTGCAGAACCAAAGGACTTTGAAGGAAAGATATACCAGATACCGTACAGACATTTAGATGAAACCTACACAGAAAGAGTGTTTATAGACAGCGTTGAAACAACAGATTTTACACTAGACAAAGAAACGGGCGAAATTACATTTACAAATGCTGTTAATGGAATTGTAGTAGTTCAGGCAAAGGTAATAGATTGGAATAATGTTCTTGCCGATTGTTATGAAATGATCATGGGAGATTTTCAGAAGCTTAATTCCTACTCAATACAGAATGCTTCACAGCAATATGACAACACTAAACCACATCTTAGATACTTAGCAAATTATTACAGATCAGCACGCGGGTGGGATTTATGATTGACATAAGTGTTGACAAAAAACAGTTGGTTAAAATCAGAAAGTATGTATCAGACGACAGATTTCGTGAGGTTTTACGTAAAGTTCTATTGGCAGCAGGGATGGAACTTGAAGATATAATTGTTGAAAACATAAAAGAAAGAGCAACTAACACAGGTGCTTTAGCTCAACATTGGACGGTTAAAGACTTGAGTTATGACAAAGTCAAAGTGTTTACTAACATGCAATATGCTCCGTTTGTAGAGTATGGCACAAAACCACATAGAGCACCATTTGAACCAATTTTAAAGTGGGTACAGCAACAATTGCGGATAAGAGGAAAGAAAAGTAAAGGTGTAGCATGGGCTGTATGGCAAAAAATAGCCAAACAAGGAACCCCGGAAAAAAGATATTTGTGTGATGCTTTAGAAGATTTTAATTTGAATAAATGGATAGATGAACTTATAAGGACGTGGGAAAATGTTTAGTCAGATTCAGCCATTAATAACAGGATTACAAGCATATTTTGATAATGTTACATTGACAAACGATAAAGCACTTCAGAAACCAAATAACGCAGTTATTTTTATTGATAGAGTTGTGCCCGAATATTTGACCTCATCTAGGATAAGAAAGACGTGCGAATTAGCAATTATGTTTTCAATTGATGGAACAGCTGACACTGCATATCAAACATCTGATACGAAGATTGCAGATATTGAAAGCGTTCTAGAAAGTACATTTAGTTATTATGAGATTCAGGAAATTCAATACAGCTATGTAAACAATCTGCACAGATTATTTGTGTTTGTACAGTTTACCATACAATGGGAAGAGTAATGGAGGTGTAAATAATGGCTTATACAGGAGCAAAATCCAGTGTGTTACTAGGGATTGAAAATACATTTGGAAGTGAAGCAAAAGCAAAATATAAAATACCTTTCACAAGTGAATCATTAAATCACAAAATTGAAGCAGTAAAAAGTGAAGCTTTTTTAGGTTCCCGTGGTATAAAAGCACTTGCACCAGGCAAAGAAGGAGCAGAAGGTTCCCTGGAACTTGAAATGTATCCATTAACATCCGGAATACTCTTTTACCTTGCATTAGGTAACGCTGTTTTAGAAGACCCAGATGCTACTCCTAGTTCTGGGGATGAATATACTAAAATCACTCCAATTAGCTTATTCGATGAACTCCCAAGCGCAAGCATAGAAGTTAATCATTCAGGGCAAAGTTTTAAATACCTTGGTATGAAAATTAATCAATTGAAATTCAGTGGAGCAGTTGGTGCCATTCCAAAATTAACAGCAGATTTTGTAGGGGTTGAAGAAAAAAGCGGTTCTTTGACTCAGGAGACAACAATTATAAATCCTGATAACGAACCATATTATTTTAAAGAATTAAAACTTTATACTGATAAATTTTCTACAGTTACTGATCTGTACTCAAGTATTGAATTAACAATAAACAATAATCTTGACAATGATGATTACCGACTCGATGGAACAGGTAAGCGTAAAACTGTAGAGGCAGGAAACCTTGAAATTTCTGGATCGATTGATATCATTTTTGATGCTTCTTCGGTTACGAACGAATATGCAGCATTCAAATCTTTTTCAGACTCAGCAATAGGAATCGAACTTGCTAAAGATGCAACCCATACATTGAAAATCTACTTACCAAGGATTAGATTTAGCGAAATGACACATGATATTTCTGATTCTGGAAAGATTATGCTAAAAGCAAACTTCACGACTTTAATTCCTGGAAGCGGCGACATAATTGAAGTGTCAGACTTTACCAACACTACGGGATTATATTAAGGAGGGGATTAAATGAGTCTTTTTGCAAGTAATGAAACAGTAAAACTTTATATTAAGGACAAGAAAGTTGTAAACAAAGAATCGGATACCTGGATTGAGGTACCCAAGGAATTAACTGCAGAACTAAGAGAAGAAGCAGTAACTATTTTCCAAAACTCAAAGGTAGAAGTAACAAGAGATGGGAATGCAATACTGGATTTAGCTGCAGTAAATGCTGTTCCATACAAATTTTTAACAAAAGTAATAAAATCCTGGAGTGAAAGTGTTCCTGTGAATCTGGAAAACATAAAGAAAGTAGAGGCAACTACTCTTTTAAATATCTGGATAAAGTTACAAGAGATGTACAATCTCGGTGGTAGCAATGCTTTTGGAGTTTGAAGATGGAAGCTGGATTGAATATAAAAAACTAACTGTAAGAGGACTTGAATTACTAAGGAAAGGGAGAGTTATTGAGGCTCTCCCTTTTCATATTATTAGGTGGAGTGAAGACGTGCCAATTAATGTAAAAACATGCGGAATGCTTGATCCAAAAGTAGTTGAAGAACTGAGAAGGAAATTACTTGAAAGCGCTGAGCCAATATTATCCCTCGATAAACAAATTTTAAAAAGATGGCTTACGTTGATGCTAAAAGGGCAAACAATAAGAACTTCAGATAGAGAAATTTTTCTAGAAATACAGCAAAATTATTTTCAATATGCATTGTTATACACAGATCATAAGGGAAATATAATCAATCTTCCAGAACAAGGCGGAATTTTAGATCAGCCAGTAGACTGGATGTTTTTCTTATTAGCTTTCAAAACATCTTTTGTAGAGGAACTTGCAAATAACAATAAAGGTAGGTGAGATATATGCCAGCCAGTGAAACATTAAGTGTAACAATCAAAGCATCAGATTCAGCAAGTCCAGTATTAAAAAGTATTTCACAAAACCTTGATTCATTTCAAAAGAAAATAGAATACGCAAGGCAAAAACTTCAACAATTCTCAACAGCAATTAATACTGCAATAAAATACACAGCAGCGTTTACAGGAGCTTTAGCTGGTGCAGTAAGTGCGTCTACTTATTTTGCCGCTAAAGTTGAAAAATCCTTCCAGAATGCACGCACAATGATGAAAATGACACAAGAACAGGCTCATTCAATGCAAAAAGCTTTATCTCAACTTTCAATTCAAAGTGGAAAATCATTGGATGAGTTAAATAATGCATTATATATGCTTGGTTCAGCTGGTGTAAGTGCTGATAATGCTCTAAACGTTTTAAAAGCTACTACAATTTCATCAATTGCTGGTGCAACAGATTTAACAACTACATTTCAAAGTGCTATTTCTATCATCAATGCTTATGGATTAAGTATGGATAAACTTACCACAGTGTATGCAATGCAGTTTGAAGCAGTTAAACAAGGATTAGTTACATATGAAGAATTAGCAAGAGATTTTGGACAACTCATACCATCAGCAAGAAATTTAGGTGTTAGTTTGCAAGAAGCATTAACAGGATATACCGCTTTAACAACCGCAGGATTTAGATCATCTGAAGCAGCAAATGCAGCTGAAGGAGCTTTCCAGGATTTAATGCAACAAGCAGATAAATTCAAGAAGCTTGGCGTTGATATATATGATGCTAACGGACAATTTGTTGGATTAACCAAAGTTGTAGAACAATTGCGAAAAACCATGCAAGGTTTAACAGACGATGAAAAACGTGCATTACTTCAACAACTTAATTTATCAGAAACAGGCACAAGGGCTCTTTTAACTTGGGTAAATAACTACGAAAAGTATCAAGAGGTATTACAAGGCATAAAAGGCGATACTACAGCATTAATGGAAGCATATAAATTGCAAACACAATCCGTTTCGTACCTACTCGATAGATTAAAAGCCAGTATTGGAGCATTAAACATAGCGTTCTTTAATGCAATAAGAACGGGTGTGGTTGATTTACTACAAAAAATGATAGCAGGTGTAATTCAATTAACCAGATGGATTGATAAAAACCGTGAAACAGTTGGCAAAGTTGTATGGGCTTTGCTGAGATTAGGCGTGACAATTCTTGGGGTGTTATTTGCTTTAAAATTATTTACGCAACTTGCCCAAATAGGAACATTCTTACTTAATCCATTTACATTAGCAGTTCTTGGTGTAGTGACTGCGTTATACAAGTTATGGCAATCAAAGAACGAAGGAAAGAGCTTTGCGGATTTCTTGCAATGGTTATGGCAAGGATTAGTGGAAATATTTACCAACATAATTAATTGGATTAAAAGCGTTAACTGGGGAGAGGTTTGGGGAAACTTTACTAGTTTTTTTGGCTGGCTTTGGCAAGGTATGAAATCAGGATTTAAAACGGTATGGAATTGGGCTGTAACTGGTTTAGAAAAATTGTGGGAGATAATGAAATGGCTTGGCGATAAGATCTGGACTGGGATTAAAACAGCATGGGATTGGGTTGTATCAGGTCTTACTTGGTTATGGGAAAACATATTACAACCAATTGGTGAAGGAATTTGGCAAGGTATAAAGACAACTTGGGAATGGGCTGTTAATGGATTAGACTGGCTTTGGAATAATATTTTACAACCCTTAGGTGAAGGAATTTGGAGGGGTCTTAAAACTACATGGGAATGGATTGTGAATGGATTAACTTGGCTTTGGAATAATGTCCTAAAACCAATAAGTGAAGCTACTTGGAATGCAATAACTACTACATGGAATTGGGTTATATCAGGATTGGGATTTATAAAAGAGGTTATGAAATACTTCGGAAATGTTGTTAAAACAACTTGGGAGATTACAGTAAAACTGGTTGGTGATGTGGTTGATTTCTTTAAAAAAGGCTTTGAAAAA
Organism: Thermosipho japonicus; assembly: GCF_014201655.1. Lineage (NCBI taxonomy): Bacteria > Thermotogati > Thermotogota > Thermotogae > Thermotogales > Fervidobacteriaceae > Thermosipho > Thermosipho japonicus. Next base: position 291,729 of record NZ_JACHEX010000001.1, on the reverse strand, counting down.
ACTGGTGAAATTGCAGTAAAGAAAGAAGAAATGGCAAAAGAAATTATGGATGATAAATCAACCCCATGGTGGATGAAAATACTTGCATGGATGGGGCTTTATTACGAGCCAGGATTTGCAGAAGGTGGATATACAGGATCTGGTGGCAAATATGAACCGGCTGGAATTGTACATAAAGGTGAATATGTAATACCTGCAAATATAGTTTCAAGATATCCAGAATTAGTTGCAATGTTAGAAAAATTAAGATTGAAAGGATATGCAGAAGGCGGTCTTGTAGATTTAGTTATGAATTATGTATTTGGTGGTGGAGTGGCAAATGACATTAAAACAATAGCAAATGCAGTTCAAACAATTGCAGAACTTGTAAAAGAAAGCAATCCAGAAATGGCAGAACAATTGGAATTAATTGCTAAACAAATGGGTGCTGAAGACAAAGCAGGAACTGAAAAAAAAGAAAAATCAATATGGGAAACTTTAAAAGAAACAGGATTAGCCGTTTTACAACAATTTGGGGAGAATTTTTTAAATTTGGTTGGTACTTTACAAAACGTTCAAGCATTATTAGACCCAATCGGTACACTTGCTCAAGGCTTGTTTAATGTACTTACCCCATTAATAGACGGTGCATTAAAACCATTTGTAACTATTTTAATGTCGCTTGGAAACCTATTAGGCACATTGTTAATGCCTGTTTTACAAATAATTCAACCGCTTCTAATTATAATTGCCCAATCCATTGCGTGGGTGTATAACACAGTACTTGTGCCAATAGCAAGAGGCATTTACTTTATTTTTGGACTTGTAAGAGAAGGATTCGTAAGACTTTACAACTGGATAGCTGGTAGTTGGCTTGGTAAATTACTTGGTTTACAAAAGATGGCTGAAAAATCTATGGACCAAATTTGGAAAGAGGCACAGGAAAAAATCCCAAATATTGATTTAAACACAATGGAAACAAGTAATCTAACACAAGAATACACCGCAAATGTAACACGCTCAGGTCCGGAGACTGTATATAACATAATAAATCTCTACGCAGATGAAAGCTTTATATTAGATAGCAAAAGCAAGTTCTACGATTTCTTAGCTGAAGCTGTTCAGGAGTTAATAGACACGGGACAGGTAAAGTTTGCATAACGGGAGCGTAAGCTCCCATTTTTTCTAAGGAGGGATAAAATGGTTCAAAGCACGGAAAAACCATCTGAAATTCAAATAATAAAAGTAATAGATGACCTGAAACAAGGCAAGGTAAAGATTACATATGCTTTTAATTATGGTATACAAGAAAAACAAATTGAAGAACAAGTTGTGAGAGAAGATGGAACAGTAGATACTGAAATACGCACTGTTTATGAATACTACCAATACATCTCAGAAGCAGAATTTGATTTAATGTTAAAACCGTTTATTGCTGAGTTATTGAAACAAATGTATAAAAAACTTGAAATGACAATATTAACCCGACTTGCGGACGCGCAAAGCGAATTACCAAAAGAAATAACGCTCGAGGAGTGAGAATATGGCACTTGTTAAAACAAATTACGGCTTAATCTACAACGAAGACAGCTCGCTTTGTGTTACCGTGCGTGATGACGACAAGCCGTTTGAGGGTGTAAAAAGTTTTGCGGTGGAAGAGGGGACGGAGAATTTAGTACCAAAAGACTTTACTTTGTGGAGCCTAAACTCTACTCCGCAAGTCACATTAAATGATACAATAAATCCTATAGGCATAGAAGAGTATAAATTAGAAAATTCCGCGCATAGCTGGCAGTATATATATTATCAGGTATCTGTTATAGAAAATCAACAATACACATTTTCTTGTTATTTTAGAAAAGATGCTGGCACTACACGTGCCTGGATAGAAGCCAATGATGGAAGTGTTAATCAAACTCTTGTTTTTGACCCATCAACTGGTACAATATCTAAAACTCCTGCTAATGGTATGTATACTTTAACAGATTTAGGCACTCATTGGCGAGCTTCTATTACTATAACAATAGCATCTAGTGTAACCTCTACAAAAGTTAGAGTTGGAGCTTTTTATGAAAGGTATGGTGATGGTACAGGAAAATATGCAATTATTTCAGCACCTCAGTTTGAAAAGAAGCCCTTCGCAACCAGCTTTGTTGACGGGGCAAGGAATGATGGCAAATTGTTAGTATTAAATGACACAATCATTAAAAACTTTTCTCAAACAGGTTTTGTTGTGGATGGGTATTTTGAGCGTAACAAGGTAGTAGAAAGTTCAGAATCGTTTCGTTTGTTTTCATGCACTGAAGGTGGCGGATTCAATATTGAAAAATACCCAAACGACGATATTCGATTGGCGATAAACGATGGGGGCAGTTATAAACTTGTGTACCTAAATAACCAGTCTTTTCTCAACGACTTAGATTGGCATTTTGTTGTTTTAGCATACGATGCTACAAGCAAAATTGCTAAAGTATATATAGATGGTGTTTTAGATGTTTCAGCGTCATTATCAAGCGGGCTTTACTTTAAAAATGACATTGAATATAAATTAGCAATAGGGCATGAATATCCTTCCGGGAATTGGTTTAATGGTATGATAGCTAATTTTCATATAGCCCCATATAACCCGAACAAATGGACCGACGCATACATACAAGAGCTTTACAACATTAAAAAAACATTTACATTACCACCAAGAATGCCAATTGTATAAAGGACGGTGATATAAGTGTTCGCACCAATAAATGTAAGTTCTGAATTTATTCCTTATGTAAGACATCTTACAAAATATAAGAAAATATTGTTTTACGCAAAGATAGATGGGACTAACTGGTATGACTTAAGTGATTATGTATTAAAGGTACAAACAAGCAATAGAATTGAACTTCTTGAATCTCCTGCAATCGATTCAGCGGTAATTACTGTAAAAAATGAGAATAATGCGTTTACCCCTACACAATACAATGATATTTTTGACCCTGCAAATGGGAAACTTAACGGGACACCAGATAATGATTATCTAAACAAAACTTGGGAAGTTAAATTATTAGTTGAAGTTGATAATGGCACAACAAACACACAAGTACCTATATTCTATGGCTGGAAGCCTGCAAATGCTATAACGGAAAAACATAAAACTGCGGATATTGAGCTAAAAGACTTACTTTGGATTACAACACAAAAGAAACCGACAAATCCTTTGTTATATACAAGCTATACTCCAGACCAAATAATAAACGATATTTTAGTTAATCGGATAGGTTTAGATGCTAGTTATTTAGATTTACAGTCCCTTACAACCACTTGGGAAGTATTTATCGCAGATAATAACAAAACATGGTGGCAGATACTTCAGGAAATAGCAGAGGCTACAGGCGGAAAGCTTACATGCACTCCAAATGGAAAAATAGCATTTAGAACACGAATTGAAAACTATACAGAGCCAGCAACAGCGGTTACTATCACAGCTGATAATATAAAGAACTATAGTATAAATAACAAAAGGCAGTATAACCAAATAAAGGTGCAATCTGAAGGATATGAGATAGGTTCAGCTCCAGAGTATGTTATAGACCACGAATTACAAGGTGATGCAAGTATAATCAAGGCTGGAACCCAAGGTACATTCGAACTTGAATACACAAGCGAATATATAAAAGACCCTGATACAACGGTATATATAACTTACTATTTGAACGATACCCCAGTAGGAACTGATGTTGCATTCACTGCTGGAAGTGATGACGGAAATATCAGATTAGATGAATTAAATGCATATCCCGACAAGCTTGTTTTAAAGATTACAAACTTAACTACATCAGATTACACTATAAAACATATAAAGTTTTCTGCAATACCTATAAAGAAAAAAACAGAACTTACTGTAACGAAACCAAATCAAACAACGGAGCCAGATTCAGAACGTTCATTTACTTCATTTTATTCAACCGAAGCTATGCTCTCTAATGTAGCAGATGCCGTGTACGAAGAAACCACAAAGAATATAAAATTTGAACTTCAGTTAAACGAATTTTATCCAGATATATTTGCAGGAAATCTTATCGAATTACAACTACCACCAAAAGGCATTTCTACAGGTAAGTTCTTAGTTTACAGCATAGAGCATGCACTTGAAGCAAGAAAATTTACTACAACTATAAACATAGTTGAATGGTCTGATGTAGTGTTCAGTATAGATGACAAAACAATCATTAAAGCTACTTCCGATGTGCAAGTACCACAAGATATAACAGACTTAGAACAACAAATACAAACAGTTAATGGGGATGTGCAAGATTTACAAACACAGGTTAATACAATAGACAATAGAACAGACTACATAGATGGTTTAGCACCAGCTACACCAACAGGACTTGCTCTTGCAACAATAAATGAAAATGGATTAAGTTTTGTGACAGCTTCCTGGAACGCAAACACCGAAAGCGATTTACTAGGATACGAACTTGCTTGGAGTTATGATGGCATCAACTGGAATTATATTACTACTTCTGATACGTTAGTAAAATTTGAAGTGCCAGGCAATATTAAAATTTATGTAAAAGTAAGAGCTTATGATGCAGAAAGCAAGAAATCAAATTGGGCCACAACACAGAGCATAACAAGCGCAAAAGACACAACGCCACCTGCAACCCCAACGGGATTAACCGCTACAGGGCTATTCCAAAAAGTACTTCTTGAATGGAACGAAAACACAGAACCTGATTTAGATAGTTATGAAGTTCAAGTTGCGACCGATTCGGTATTTACACAGAATATAAAAACGTTTAAAATGAATGCTACAACATATACTTTTGCAGGGAATTCGAATACGACTTATTACTTTAGGCTTAGAGCGGTTGATAAGAGTGGCAATAAAAGTGGTTGGAGTTCATCTGTGAGTGCCACTACAACCAAAGTATATGATGAGGACTTAGAAAGCCAAACTTTAAATGATACTGTCGACGAATTAAATGCATTGTCCGAAACTGTGGATAACGTAGAAAATTATGCAAGGCAAGTCACGTTCGTTTTAAATAGCAACTTTGAAGATGCAAAAGGGCAAGGCTCTCTTGATGGATGGCATACGTGGGCTGGTGGTGGAACAGTCGTAGAAGTATCAGACGGTGTCGGCGGGAAACACGCTGCCACAAACAACGACGGTCAAGTGTGGTGGGCATATTCAAGCAGAGTGCCAATAGACCCTAATAATACATATATTGTAGAATGTTATGCAAGAACTCTTAGTGGAAGTAATGGTGTATTCTATTTGGCGGTTGTTTTGTTTGATAAAAATGGTAATAATATTTCTGGGGATGGTACTTGGTGGTATTATCCAGCAAAAGCAGTTGTTCCACCTTCAAATTGGACAAGATACATCGGTTTGTTTGGCGCTGGAACCAGCAAGCCGTTTCCATCAAATGCACGATATATGTCTGTTGGATTTATTTTGAATTATAATGGTAGAAATAGAAAAATGCAAGTGCAGCAACCACGAATAAGGTTGGTAATGGATAGTGTATACATAAAAGACGCAGCCATTACTTCTGCTAAAATAGGTAACGCAGCAATACAAGAAACACATATCAGCGATGCTGCAATAAGCACAGCCAAAATTAAAGACGGTGCAATAACAAATGCTAAAATAGCTAATTTAGCAGTTGATAACGCAAAAATAGCAAATATGGACGCAGGCAAGATAACGACTGGATACTTAAGTGCCGATAGAATACAAGCTGGCAGTTTAACTTCAGACAAACTTGTTGTTCAGCCAGCAAATTCTCTGCCAGAAGGGACAATAGCATACTGGGTTGATTCGTTGGTGGACGTTGTAAACGGAATAGTACCAGACGGTTATACAGAAACAAATCTCGCTCCATATATTACATTAACATCGGATAACGCACCAGAAGGTAGTGTTGTAGGGGATTTGCTGGCAGGAAACAAAATATATGCTGGGAAAAGCATACAAGTTGGAAACAAAGTTTTTATAGAGAATACTCCCGAAGACAAAGGGCGAATAAGGGTTAATAGTGGCGGTGTGGACATTGTGAAAATTGGGGAAGATGCATTAGGGACAGGGCAAGATGGTATTCTTATTAAGAATGGTAAATTAAAATTGGAAGATTCGTCTGGTAGTATTACTTTTGATGGTTCGTTCAAAACGATGCAATTAAATTCGTTGATTACAGTTGATGTTGAGCCTTCCAGTGTACAAAGAATTGACTTAGGAATACCAGAATCTGATAATCCGCCACTTTTAATAATACAAGCATATGCCTTGAACGGAAAAACAAATGGTTGTTATATGATTGCTGACTCTAACGTAAACTATCAAGCAAGTCTTCGTTATAGTTATTTTTCTAATGGTACAAATTGGGTTGTAGATTTAGTTAATTATCAAAGTGGAACATATAAGTTTTTAATTTATGTATTTACAATTAAAATAACTTAAAAAGGGGTGATGTTATGAAGTATTTGATGATTGCGTTGAGTATTGTATTAGTTTTTTAATGTTTGTGGGTTGCACAACAATAGAAGACAACAGAGCCTTTGGTATCGTTGTTGAAGATAACGTTGTGAAAATACAATTTTCTTTAACTGCCCAACCACAAATAGTTATGTTAGTTGATGCTGCCACAGGCGAACGTGTAGAAATGATACAAGGGGCTAACAATATATATTCGGCAACGTTGCTAAACCTAAAAAACGAATGGTTTATAGAAGTCTGGTTTAAAAACGGTGACCACAAGATTTATAATAAGTAAGTTTATATAAAAAAACGGAGGTGTTATTAATGATATTTTCCACTGTTGCACAAACCTATAATTCCACAAATATTAGAACTTTACTATCAAGCAGAGATACCACCGTTGGAGCAAAACTTAAAGCTATCTCGAATAGAGATTCCCAAAGAAATAGAATAACATTGTCCTTTTTAAATCGATTTTAAGGCATGTTTCATAAGGCAAGATGTAATTATATATCTGAATAGGTAAAACCTATCATAACGGCGAAGTTTAGCCCTCTTTTTGAGGGCTTTTTTTATGCCGAAAGGGGGTTTCAGATGCAAAAACTTATTGAATATGAATTTGAACATTCAGTATCGATTGTAGGTATTGCTGATTTGCATCTTGGTAGTCCTGAAAGTCGTTTTGATGAATTAGTTGAATACTTAGATATAGATAAAAATTCAAAACTTATCTTAGTAGGCGATATGTTGGATTATGCAATAAAAGATTCCGTAGGCAATGTATATGAACAAATTGAAAATCCACAGAGTGCCACAAGATTGTTAGCCGAGTTTCTACGAAAGTATAAGGAAAGAATTTTGGTGGTTGTAAATGGAAATCACGAGGCCAGAATTCAGCGTGCTGTTGGTTTAGATCCTGTTGAATTATTATGTGAGGACTTTGGAATTCCTTATGAATCAGAGCTGGCAACAATCAAAGTGGCTTTGAAAAAGGTCAATTATGGTTCTAAAAAAAGGGTTCCATTTCTTATAGTTGCAGGCCACGGATACTCATCTGCACGAACAATTGGTGGAAAAATAACAGCAAATGCAAGAATTTCTGAAGTAATATCTAATGCTGACATATATATTACCGCACACACTCATCAACCATCTGTAGTTAAGCAAAAAAGAATGCTTATAGATCCAAGAAACAATAAAATTCTGGAGCAAGATTATTATATCATAACGGTTCCAAGCTGGTTAGGTTTTGAGAAATATGCACGTAGGAAGTTTATGAAACCCAGTGCTGGTGGTATTATGAGACTTAATCTTGGATTTCATGTAAAAAATAGAGGAACTATTTCTAAAGATATTCATGTGGAAATGAGGTGAGAATGTGAAGAAAATATTTAAATTCTTAAAGAATTTCTGGTGGTTAATCTTGGCAGTCCTTGCATTTGTTGCAGGACTTTCTTTTAGAAAAGGAAAGAAAAATCCAGATGTTGAACTCATGAAGAAGCAACGCAAAGATTTACAAAAGGAAGAAGAAAAGCTTAAGAAAGAGCAGAAAAGGTTAGAAAGGGAGGCGGAAGAAATTGAGAAGAAAAAGTATTTTGATAATCCTGATGACGCTGTTAGGTTTCTCAATGATACTTTTCGCAAACGAAACAAATAATTATAACTTTATTCAACAATCTCCTGATGGGAAATTTTATTTAACCGAAGACTCTGTAATTGAATTAGCAAACTACATAAAACAGCTACAAGAATTAAATGCAAATTACTTAAAACAAATTGAAAATCTTAAGGCACAAATAGCAAATTTAGAAAAGCAAATACTCAATTTAGAGCAACAAGTAAAAACTTTAGAAGAAGAAAATAACAAACTTCAGAAAGAATTAGAAACAGAAAAAGCTAAAAAACTTGTGTGGACGGTCGTTGCAACAATTGCAATCGGCTCAACTATCTATCTATTTATCAAGTAAGAAGGGAGGGAGCATTGTGAATAAACTATCCAGCAGAAAACTTTGGCTTGCCTTAGCATTAATATTAGTATTTACTGTATTGCTTTGGTTTGGAAAATTAGATACTGACAATTATACACAATCTGTTTTAACCTTATTTGGGATCTACTCAAGTGCTAATGTTTTAACAAAATTTGTAAACAAAAGTGGTGATAACAATGGGAATTGAAGAAAAAATAATTGAACATGACGTTGAAATAAAAGGTGTTAAAGAAGATATTCAGGAAATGAAAAGTGATATTAAAGATATAAAGAAAATGCTAAATGGATATTTAGATAAACGCATAGAAAACAAAATTAAAACAATGTCCGGCTATATTGAAGAAATAGCAATAGACGCATACGCAAAACTTGCAGGGAAAAGGGCTCTCGCATTTGCTGTCTCTGTAATATTATCTTTGGTTACTGGTGCTTTAGCTGGCCGTTTTTTCTGGAGGTGAAATAGTGGATGAAAAAATTGAAGAGTATATTGAAGAAACATGTATAGCAAATAATGTAGATCCAGATTTAGTAAAAGCCATTATCATGACTGAAAGCGGAGGAAATACAGACGCAGAAAGTTATTATGCACGCGGACTTATGCAAATTTCTAAAATTGCTCTGAAGGAAATAAACGATTTATATAGATTAAATTTAACTTGGGATGATATGTTTAATCCATACCACAACATATCAATTGGTGTGTTGTATTTAAAAAGATTAATTGACTACTTCATAACCAAATATCCTTACAATCCGTTTTCTGTTAACTTTGCAATCATGGCATACAACTTTGGTATTGGAATGGTCAATCAATGGTTGAGAAATACAAAACCTGATAATAGGTTCATAGATGAATATATTCCAAAAGAAACAAGAGATCACCTTCTGGATGTTATGTGGTGGTATACGTATTTTAGGAATAGAAAAATTGACAAATAACCCCTCTCTAAATAGATAAAACATTAGCCCCCTATAAAAGGGGGCATTTTTTGGTCTGCCTTAATTTACACAATCGTAACGTACTTAAAGTACCATAAAAACGTGTTTTCTTGCAACCCCGTGGTTTACAATGATGGTCTGGGCGGTGGGACTTGAACCCACGACCTCCAGATCCCGATTCTGGCGTTCTAGCCAACTGAACTACGCCCAGATTCTATTTGATATTTTAACATAGTTAATCTTTTTCTTCAATACAGATATCGTCACAATATTCAGATTCTATTTGTATTGTAGAATGTGAAATCCCATTTTTATTTAGAATATCTTTAACCTCTTTTAAGTATTTATCATAGTCTTTTCCTACAACTTTTATGTGAGATTCAATAAAAAGATTATTACCGTCAAGAGACCATATATGAGTATGATGCATATCTTTGACGAATGGCAAAGATTCAATTTTATCTTTAATATTTTCAAGGTTAACACCATCAGGCACAGCCTGCATAGTTATTGTTATAGCATCTTTTAAAATGTGAATTGATTCAATAATTATATAAGCAGAGATTAAGAAAGTTATTATAGGATCTAAAATGTATAAATTGTAAAATTGCATTATATGACCAGTTATTATTATGGCAATTGATGATAATAGATCACTTAAAATATGGAGAAAAGAAGATTTTAAATTTAGGTTTTCTTTACTATGTGAAAAGAGTAAGATCGCAGTAAGCAAGTTTCCGACAAGCCCAATGTATGCAATAATAAGCATTATGCCAGTATTAATTTCAGTAGGTTGAATAATTTTTCTAATACCTTCGACAATCAATGAAAAGGAAATGGCAAGAAGCACAGTTGTATTAATTATTGCTGCGATAGTTTCAGCACGTTTATAACCATATGTAAATTTTAAATCTCTTGGTTTTTTAGAAATTTTCCTTGCAAAGTAACTTGTTAAAAGCGCGCCTGTATCACTTAAATTATGTAATGCATCTGAAACAAGAGCAAGACTTCCTGAGATTATTCCTCCTATTATTTCCGATAGTGTAATTGCAAGATTAAAGAAAACGGAAAATAGTAATTTTACTCCAACAATGTCTGAATTTTCATGATGGTCATGACTATGCATTCTTGCTACCTCCTCTAAATTCTTCAAGATGTTCAAGTGCAAAATTTATGATTGTTTTTACATGCTCATCATAAAGTTTGTAGTATACTCTTCTTCCGACTTTAGAATATTTTATTAGGTTGGTTTGTCTTAAAATACGTAATTGATGAGAAACTGTAGATTGTGTAGTGTTCAAAAGTTCTTGAAGTTCTGAAACACTACATTCTTTTTTTGAAAGCGCAATCAAGATTTTTAATCTTGTTTGGTCAGATAAAATTTTAAAAAACTCAGAAAGTTGGTATATAGATTCATCCATAGAACTCCTCCTTTAGTTATAATTAATTGTATATATGTATAATTGTGCATATATATTATATACTAAACAATAATTTTTGTAAAGGTTAACTTCCATTTTTCATTTTTTTTGAATTTGAATGGTATACTTTAGGTGTAAAATGCTGTGTGGGGGTGAAAAAATGGTTGAAAGATACGCGCTAGAGCCACTTAAAAGTCATTGGACGTTGGAAAGTCAGTATAAAAGATGGCTCGAGGTTGAACTTGCTGTTATTAGAGCATATGAGGAGCTTGAGGTAGCACCAAAAGGAACATATGAAAGAGCAAAAAAAAATTCATATCTAAATGTAGAAGAAATACTTGAAACTGAAAAGGTAGTTGATCATGATGTAATAGCTTTTATTAAAGTTGCAACATCAAAAATGGGGGATGAATCAAGGTATTTTCATTTTGGACTTACATCGTCAGATGTAGTGGATACTGCAAATAGTTTAGCACTTTTAAGGGCTACAAGATATATATACGATGAACTTGAAAAACTGCGTGAAGTTTTATTAAAGAAAGCATTTGAATATAAAAAGTTGCCAACAATAGGAAGAACTCATGGAGTTCATGCTGAACCAACTTCTTTTGGTTTAAAATATCTCACCTGGGCAGCAGAGATTGAAAGAAATATAGAAAGACTAAAAAGTGCTATGGATGAAATTTCCGTAGGTAAATTATCAGGTGCTGTAGGAAATTATGCAAATATTGATCCACAGGTTGAAAAACTTGCACTTTCTTATCTTTCTCTAAAGCCTGTTAAAGTAGCAACTCAAGTAATTCCAAGAGATATTCATGCAAATTTAATAAATGTATTTGCATTAATTGCGAGTGCTATAGAAAGAATAGCGGTGGAAATTAGACATTTACAAAAGACAGAAACATTGGAGGTACAAGAACCGTTCAAAAAAGGTCAGAGAGGCTCATCAGCTATGCCGCATAAGAAGAATCCAATACTCTGTGAAAGGCTTACGGGGATGTCAAGGGTGATTAGAAGTTATGTAAATAGTGCATTGGAAAATATTGTGCTATGGCATGAGAGAGATATTTCTCACTCATCTGTTGAAAGATACATGTTTCCAGATATTACAATGACCTTGTTTTATATGATAAAAAAGGCAACTTATCTAATTGAAAATTTAACAGTTTTTGAAGACAATGTAGTTAGGAATATAGATAAGACAAAAGGATTAGTTTATTCACAGAGAGTTCTTTTGAAATTAGTAGAAAAGGGTTATACAAGAGAAGAAGCATATAAAGAGGTGCAAAAAATAGCATTAAAATGTTGGGAAAATAAAAGTTCATTTAAAGATGAAGTAAAAAACTATTTTAAATTTTCCCAGGAAGAAATTAATGAAATATTTAATCCTGAGTATTATTTGAGGAATATAGATGTAATTTATGAAAGATTTAAATAACAAAATCCCCGGTTTTAACACCGGGGATTTTTATGGTTGATTAGTTATTATAATATTGCTTTACCTGTTTCTTTATCAAATAAATGCATTGTATTCATGTCAAATACCAAGTCAATTTCTTGTTCTTCTTTTGCCTCAGTTTTAGGATCAACAACTGCAACCAACTTATCTTCCCCTACTACAACATGGAGTATGGTTTCACTACCAAGTGGTTCTACTACGTCAACTTTTGCCCGTGCAGTATTTTCTCCTTCTTTTGGTAGCATAGCAAACATCTTATCATAAATATTTTCAGGTCTAATTCCAAAGATAATGTCTTTATCGATATATTTTTCAAGTGTTTCTTCAAATTGAGATGGTACTTTGAGTTTTAATCCGCTTGATTTAATCCATAGGCCATTTTCTCTAATAATTTTTGCATTAACAAAATTCATAGCAGGGCTACCGATAAATCCAGCGACAAATGTGTTTGCTGGCTTGTTGTAAATTTCGTGTGGTGAGCCTATTTGTTGAATTACTCCATCTTTCATAACTATAATTTTGTCAGCCATTGTCATAGCTTCAATTTGGTCGTGAGTAACGTAAACAATAGTTGCTTCGAGTCTATGGTGCAGTTTTTTTAATTCGGATCTCATTTGAGTTCTCAATTTTGCATCAAGGTTAGATAGAGGTTCGTCAAATAAGAAAACTTTTGGATTTCTTACTATAGCCCTACCAACAGCAACTCTTTGTCTTTGACCACCAGAAAGTTGCCTTGGTTTCCTATCAAGATATTCTTCAATTCCCAAAATTTTTGCAGCTTCTTTTACTCTTCTATCAATTTCATCTTTAGGAACTTTTCTTAGCTTTAAACCAAATGCCATATTGTCATATACTGTCATGTGTGGGTAAAGTGCATAATTTTGGAAAACCATAGCAATATCTCTGTCTTTTGGTTCGACATCATTCATAACTTTACCATCAATTTTTAATGTACCTTTTGTAATTTCTTCAAGCCCTGCAATCATTCTCAAAGTGGTAGTTTTTCCACAACCAGATGGACCTAGAAGCACTACAAATTCCTTGTCTTCTATTGTGAATGTTGCATCCTTTACAGCTTCTACCTTGCCATCATAGATCTTCCATACGTGTTCTAACTCAACTTTTGCCATCTTTTACACCTCCTAATCATTATCAGAAAAAAGATCATTTATATTTAAATCTTTAAATTTTGAGGGATCACCTATTTCAAGTAAGTATAATTCCCATACATTTTCTAAGAAATTTACTATCTTTTCAAATTTATCAAAGTCTATGATTACAGAAACAGGTTTTCCATTTTTAGTTATAATTACATTATTTTCACGAGATTCATCTATTACTTTTGAAAATTTTGCTTTTGCTTCAGCGATGCTATAGTAAACATTTTTGTTTTTTAAATTCAAAATTACCCCTCCTTGACTATAATTATAGTCATTTTTTTTGAAAGGAAACATATTGAACCAAAAAGTTACATTACTGCAACAAAAAATTAAGAAAATAGGTGTAAAATTTGACTGAACGGTCAATAAAAATTGGAGGTGTTAGGATGGCTGTAGGCGGAATAAAAGGTATGATTTATAGGCAAGCGGGGAAGATGATTAACTCATTTGTGAGAAAAGCAGATACTCAATCTTTTGCAAAGTTATTGTTTACAGTAGGAGCTTTGAGTAAAGAACCTGCAAAAAGTGGTTTGAAGAAGTTAGGGTTAATGGCTCAAGAAGAACATCCTATGATCAAAAAGTGGATAGAGATTTTCCAAAAGTCAAGTCCAAAATGTACTGAAAAGATTATCAACAACCTTATTATTAACGAGTGGGCAATTGGTGAACCTTTGAGACAAAAAAACATGGAAAAGGAAAAAGTTGTTCTTCCAAAGCTTGGAGTTATAAGTCCTACATATGCATGTAATTTGAATTGTATTGGATGTTATGCTGGTCTTTACGGAAGAAAATATGAACTTTCAAAAGAAGAAGTAAGAAGCATTTTAAAACAAGGTGAAGAGCTTGGAATTTTCTTCTGGATTATTACTGGTGGAGAACCTTTCTATTGGCCACACCTTCTTGAAATTTTAGAAGAATTTGATCAACACTACTTTATGATTTACTCCAATGGAATTTTGATTAATGAAGAAAAAGCTAAAAAATTATCAGAACTTGGAAATGCTACTATAGCAATTTCAGTTGAAGGGTTTGAGGAAGAAACAGATTGGAGAAGAGGGAAAGGTGTATTCAATGCAATTCAAAATACATGGGAAAGACTTAGAAGATATGGTGTTCCATTTGGAGCAAGTGTTACTGCTACAAAGAAGAATCACGATGTTATAATGAAAGATGAATTCTGGGATTTTCTTGCTGAAAATGGTGTAGCATATGCTTGGGTATTCCAATTCATGCCAGTTGGTATGAATCCAACTATGGATCTTGTACCAACTCCAAAACAAAGATACGAGAGATTCTTTAAAACAGATGAAGTAAGATTAAGTGGAAGATTTGCATTTGTTGCAGATTTTTGGAATCACGGTTTCTTAACACATGGATGTTTATCAGCTGGTTCAAAATACTTCCACGTGAATGCAAAGGGTTATGTTGAACCATGTGTTTTCCAACAATTTGCAAAAGATAGTATAAGAGAAAAAACATTGCTTGAAATATTTAAATCTCCATTCTTTGAAGCATATAAAAGGATGATTCCATTCTCGAATAATCTTTTCAGACCATGTCCAATTATTGATAATCCAAAAGTATTTAGAGCAATGGTAAAACATTTTGATGCAATTCCACAACATGAAGGATCAGAAAAAGTAATTACTGAATTAGCACCTGAGATAGATAAACTTGCCGAAGAATGGAAACAATATGCAGATAAACTGTGGTACGAACATGGTTATGTCGAAAGATACCCTGTAAATAGAGGAATTTACAACTATGAGACAAGAATGAAGAGATATGCAAATAAAGAAGAAGCTCTCAAAGTTGATAAAAAGTTAGAATTATAATTCATGCGGGGAATGTTCCCCGCATTTAAGAGGTGTATTAATGGCAAGGAAAAATACAAAGGGATTGATTTTAGAAGCTGCTAAAAAAGCGTTTTCAGAAAAAGGATATGATGCTGTAAGCATTGATGAAATCGCACAGCTTGCAGGTGTGCGAAAATCTTTAATTTATTATTATTTCCCAAGTAAAGAAGCACTTTTTGAAGAAGTGTGGATTAAATCTATTGAAGAGTTGGAAAACGAATTATTTGGAGTGGAAGAGAATGATTCTTCATATGTTGCAAGGATAAAAAATTTCTTGAAAAGATATATTGATTTTTTGACAAGTAAAAAGGCAATTTCTGATCTTTTACGACGTGAGAAGACAAAGGTTATTGATCAAGAAAATTGGAAAAATGCTAGGGAAAAATATGAAAGTTTTTTGGGAAAGATTGAAAATTTGATAGTTGAAGGCAAAAAAAAGAAAATAATTAATGAAGAAGTAGATCCAAAAGTTGCTACAGATATGATTGCAAGTGTTGATTCGTTGCCAAGAAAAGGATTGTTAAAATCAGTGGAGAATATGTTAATAAAAATTTTACTTAAAGATAATACGTAAACTTTACATAAATGATTTATGTGGTATAATACTAATGATAAAAATGATAAAATAACTAGGAGAGGTGAGTAAATTGAAAAAGGGAATTCACCCAGAGATGAAATTGATAACAGTAAAATGTGCTTGTGGAGCAGAACACAAATTTTACAGTGCAAAAGAAAATGTAAGAATTGACGTTTGTTCGAGTTGCCACCCATTCTACAAAGGTGCAGGCGCAGCAGGAATGATAGTTGATACAGAAGGAAGAATTGAAAAGTTCAAGAAAAAATATAATTTAGATTAATGTGATGACTATAATGCGGGGAGCATTAGCTCCCAAATTATTTTTTTAAACCATAGGGAGGTTTTGCGTGTATGGAAGTTGGGCAAGTAGTAAAGGGAAAAGTAGTGGAGATACTAAAGTTTGGAGCTAACGTTGAGCTAAAGGATGGAGAAAAGGCGTTTGTACATATTTCAAAGATTGCACCTACATATGTTAAGGCAGTGAGCGATCACTTATCAGTAGGGCAAGAGGTTGAAGGTAAAATTGTAGGAAAAACTAGAGATGGGAAATGGGAATTAACTCTAAAAGATACTTCAGCTAACAGCAGTGAAGGAAAAAGTGAAGAAAAGAAAGTAAACAATGATTTTGAAAAAAAGCTTGCAAAGTTTATGAAAGATAGTGATAGAAAGCTTTCTGAATACAGAAGAAGACTTGATAAAAAAAGAGGAAAAAAAGAAAGAAGATAATCAAAAACGCCCACTTATAGTGGGCGTTTTGTTTTTTTTAAAAATTAAAACTTTTTGTATGATATGTGTAAAAACAATTTTTAATCTTATTTTTTTAATAACATGGCTTCGAATACTCGAAGCCATGCATTATTTTGAAATGAATCTTATTTTAGATAGTTAATTTTCTTGATTTTTTCTTTTCAACTTTTTTACATAGGTTTGCTGGACAGACATTATCAATTATGTGCATTTCAAACTCTTCTTTAAAGTTATTTATTAATGAAAGTAATGGCACAGGGAAGCTTTGGCCTAAACCGCACAAAGCTGCTTCTTTTGCTACATTTGATATTTCAATCAAGTGTTCTAGATCATCCATAGTTGCTTCAAATTTTGACATTTTTTCAAGAATTTCTACTGCAATTTTTGTTCCTTCTCTACAAGGTGTACATTTCCCACATGATTCATGCCTGAAAAATTCCATTACGTTTTTAGCAATATCAACAACACAATGTGAATCATTAACACCTAGTATGACTCCAGAACCAAGGCTTACACCGTATTTTGAGAATGAATCATAATCAAGTGGAACATTTAATTTACTTTCATCTATGAAGGTACCGGCAATTCCACCAGTTTGAACCATTTTAAGTTTTCCACCAGAAATTCCGCCAGCATATATTAAAAGTTCTTTTACAGTAACACCCATTGGTAGTTCAACAATTCCTCTATTATTTAAATTACCTGCGAAACAGAATACCTTAGTTCCAGGTGAATTTTCTGTTCCAATTTGCTTGAACCATTCAGCGCCATTTAGAATTATTTGTGGTACATTGGCAAGAGTTTCTACATTATTAATAACCGTTGGTTTTCCAAATAACCCCTTTTGAGGTGGAAATGGGGGTTTTAACCTAGGTCTTCCAGCATGCCCTTCAATTGATTCAAGCAATGCAGTTTCTTCTCCGCAAATGTATGCCCCAGCACCTAAACGTATTGAAAGATCAAAATTAAAACCGCTATTGAGTATATTTTCACCTAAAAATCCATATTCGTATGCATCATTTATAGCCTTTTTAACATTTTCAATGGAGCCATAGTATTCTCCTCTAATGTAAATATAACCTTTTGTTGCGCCAACAGCATAGCCAGTGATTACCATAGCTTCAATAATGCTATGAGGGTCACCTTCCATTATTAATCTATCTTTATACGTTCCTGGTTCACCTTCATCGGCATTACAAACAATGTACTTTTGATCTGAATCTGTTTTATATGCAAATTCCCACTTTAATCCAGTTGGAAAACCTGCTCCTCCTCTTCCTCTAAGTCCGCTTTCTTTAATTTCATTGATTATTTCCTCAGGTTTCATTGATAATGCCTTTGCGAGTGCAAAATACCCATCATTTGCAATATATTCATCAATGTTTTTTGGATCAATTTTTCCAATATTTCTAGTGACTATCTTATATTCTTTTGTAATACTTTCCTTTTTAGATATTAGTTCATTTGGTGATATTTCAAGATCAAGAACTTTTCTACCCTTTAATATGTGTTCTTCAAATACTTTCTTTACATCGGATACCGAACTAACACTGTAATAAACATTATCTGGCATGATTGCAACTGTAACTCCAGAATAATTTCCCATAGTTCCTGTTTCTAAAACTTCAACCAAATTAGATAGATTAAATTCTTCGATTAGATTTTTAAAAACTTTAACAAATTCTTTTGCTCCTAACAGAATACTATTACTATCAACCGATACAAGGATTGTTATAGGCTTCATAAAGATTCACCCCCTTTGAGATTGTTAATAATTTCTCTGACTTTTTGGGGGGTGAGATCACCATAATATTCATTGTTAATCATAATAACTGGGGAAACACCGCACAGTCCCAAACACCCAGATTCTTCTAGTGTAAAAAGGCCATCACTTGTTGTTTGATTAAAATCAATTTTTAATTCTTCTTTTAATGTGTTTATAATTTCTCTTCCGTTTGCAACATGGCACGGTAGACTTGTGCATACTCTTATTACATATTTCCCCCTTTTTTTGGTTGAAAACATTGAATAAAAGGTTAATACCTCATATATTTTTGAAGTTGGTATTTTTAATTCTTCACTGACAATTTCAGCAGCATATTCTGGTATATAATTATTTTCAATCTTTTCTTGGATTTTGTGCAAAATATATATCAGAATATCTTGTTCTTCCAAACGTTCATTTTTGGCTTCCTGAACTATTTTTTTAATTTCTTCCTTTGCGAGCATAAAGCGCGACCCCCTTTATCCAAAGATTTTATTGTACAGCAGGAGTTACTTTACTAATTGCTCCAAATCTACATACTTCAATACAGCTTCCACATTTTACACAAGCATCCTGATCAATTTCGTGAACTTTTTTGACTTCTCCGTTGATAGCATTTACTGGACATACTCTAGCACATGCTGTACAACCAACACATTTTTCAGGGTTAATGACATAGCTAATTAAATCTTTACATTTCTTTGCTGGACAAGTTTTGTCTCTAACATGTGCAAGATATTCATCTCTATAATACCTAAGAGTTGATAGAACTGGATTTGGTGCAGTTTGTCCAAGACCACAGAGTGATGAATCTTTAATTACATTGGCAAGATTTTCTAATATATCTATGTCTTCTTCAGTTCCTTCACCTTTTGTAATTTTGTCCAAGATTTCATACATTTTCTTTGTTCCTTCTCTACAAGGTGTACATTTTCCGCATGATTCATCAACAGTAAATTCGAGGAAAAATTTTGCAACGTCAACCATACAGTCGTCTTCATCAAGAACAATCATACCACCTGAACCAACTATTGCACCAAGTTGTTGTAATGATTCATAATCTACTGGAGTGTCAAAATATTCTTCAGGAATAACTCCACCGCTTGGTCCACCAGTTTGAACTGCTTTAATTTTTTTACCAGTTGGTGATCCACCACCAATTTCATATATTAATTCTCTTAAAGTGATCCCCATTGGAACTTCGACAAGTCCAGTATTTTTAACCTTACCTGCTAATGCAAAAACTTTAGTTCCTGGAGATTTTTCAGTTCCCCATTGTCTAAACCATTGAGGGCCATGATATATGATTGGTGGAACACAAGCAAGTGTTTCAACGTTGTTTATGTTACTTGGTTTTCCCCAAAGCCCTTTTTGTGCTGGGAATGGTGGTTTAACTCTTGGTTGACCTCTTTTTCCTTCAATTGAATGCATTAAAGCTGTTTCTTCACCACATACAAAAGCCCCAGCACCAATTCTAATTTCTATATCAAATGAGAAATCTGTTCCAAGAATATTTTCACCTAAAAAGCCATATTCTCTAGCTTGATTTAATGCTACTGTAAGTCTTTCAATTGCAATTGGGTATTCAGCTCTAACGTAAACAAATCCTTTTGTAGCACCAATTGCATATGCAGCGATTGTCATTGCTTCAATTATTGAATGAGGATCTCCTTCAAGGATTGACCTATCCATGAATGCGCCTGGGTCACCTTCATCGGCATTACAGATCATATATTTTTCATCACCTGGTGATTTTCTTGCAAATTCCCATTTTAGTCCTGTTGGAAATCCAGCTCCGCCTCTGCCTCTAAGGCCACTTTCCTTTACAACTTCGATTACTTGTTCAGGAGTCATTTCTTTTAAGGCTTTGTGAAGTGCAAAATAACCATCGCGTGCAATGTATTCATCTATATTTAAAGGATCAATAATACCGACATTTCTAGTAGCAACTTTAACCTGTCTTGAAAAGAATGGGATTTCTTTTTGTGGCTGTGGAACTATTTTTCCCTTATCACCTTTGTATAAATATTCTTCTACTACTCTTCCTTTAAGTAGGTGTTCTTCAACAATTTTTTCAGCTGCTTCAGGAGTTAATTTTTGGTAGTAAACGCCTTCTGGATGAATTACCATAATTGGACCTAAACTACATGCACCCATACATCCAGTTTCAACAATGTTTATTGTATCTTGAAGATTGTATTCTTTTATTTTTCTTTCGAGGACATCTTTTACGCTTTCTTCACCAGCGGAAATACAAGCACCACCAGCACAAATAAGTATTGTATTGGTAGTTAAAGGCATTATTTTCAAACCTCCTTATTCTTCTCCTCTTTTTACTATTAATTCTCCAACTTGTTCTCCAGCAACAATATGTGATTTAATAATCCTCTTTGCATTTTCTGGGGTAACGTGCCCATATATTACTGGAACTTCACCGTCAAGTTCAACCTTTATTGTTGGTTCAACTTCACAAAGTCCCATACAACCAGATTGAACAACTGATATGTCGTCTATATTTAGCTCACTTAATGTTTCAACAATTGCTTTTAAAGTATCTTTAGCACCGGCAGCAATTCCACAAGTCCCCATTGCAACTATTATTCTTCCTCTTTTTCCTTCTTCACGCATTTTTACATTTTTTAATGTATTTTCTTTGATTTTCATAAGTTCTTCTAAACTTTTTATTTTACCCATTATTACCCCTCCCCTTTGTACTTTTTAATTATCCCTGGAACCATGTCAGGTGTAACTTTTCCATAGAAATCTTTTTCGCCAACAAGTACAACAGGTGCCATACTACATGCACCAAGACATCTTACACCATGAACTGAAAATTTACCATCTTTTGTAACTTCTGATTCTTCAACACCAAGTTCACTTAAGAACCTTTCCATGACTCTGTCACCACCTTTGACGTAACAGGCCGTTCCAAGACAAATTTTTATTTGGTGTTTTCCTTTTGGTTTTGTGGAAAAGAAATTATAGAATGTTACAACACCGTAGACTACCGAAGGAGGAATGTTTAGTTTTTTAGCAACATGGTCTTGAACTTCTTGGGGAAGCCAACCGAAAAGTTCCTGTGCTTTGTGGAGAACATTAATTAAAATACCTTTTTTTCCTTTTAGCTCTTCAATATAAGCATCTAGCTCTTTGTAGAGCTCGACATGTTTTTCACAAACTGCCAACATGGCCACCTCCTATTTTATAATACCATCCCAACATTATTATATCACTAAAAGTAAAAAATTTCACTTTTAAAATGTTATATTTAGAATAACAATTTTTTAATTATTTGCTATTTTTTCATATTTATTGAACATATTAAAAATCCCCCGTGAAATTCGGGGGATTTTGGGCTTATTCAAAAAATGTATTTAAAATTTTGTTTTCTATGACTCTTTCTTCGTCGAAATCGTCAAGTTGAAGATACCATTTCATTGTCTCAATAGCAGCTTTTAAAGGTATCATTCCAATTATTTCGGAGTTTAAAACTGGCACGCCGTATCTTTGTGCCTCTCTTTTTATTGTTTCAAACACTCTAAATATTGGCGATTTTTTGTAATTGGTAAGATTCATAGAAACTTGTACAATACCTTTTTCTTTTAGTTCAATTCCTATAGCTTTTACATATCTAAATCCGCCACTTATATGTCTCACTGCTTTTGCAATTTTGTCTGCAATTTTTATATCGTTTGTGCCAAGATTTACATTAAAGGCAATTAGATATTCCCTAGCACCGACTGCTACAACACCAGCCGATGGATGAACTTGATTTGGTCCGAAATCAGGCTTCCATTTTGGATCCTTTATTTTTTCGAAAAATCCTTCAAATTCTCCTTTTCTTATTTTTGCAAGGTTTTCTCTATCAGTTGAAGTTGCAGATTTTTCATATAAATAAACTGGAATATTCAATTCTTTTCCTATTCTTTCACCTACTCTTTTAGAAAGTTCTATACATTCTTCCATGGTTGTATTCATTACTGGAATAAAAGGTATAACATCAGTTGCCCCCATTCTTGGATGTTCTCCGCTGTGACTTCTTAAATCAATAAGTTCAGTTGCCTTTTTTACCATGTCAAAAATTGCATTTTCAATTTCTTCTGGTTCTCCTACGAGAGTTACAACCGATCTGTTGTGATCAAAGTCCATTGACCAATCTAGGATCTTTACTCTTTCGTACTTTTGAGCTTGTTCAATTATTTGCCTAACAACTTCTTCTCTTCTTCCCTCGCTAAAATTTGGAACAGATTCGATTAATTTCATAGATCCCCCTCCTGTTTTTTAATTAATTCTAGAATTTTGTCAGATATGCTTGGATTTGAAAAGATATAACTATCTTTAGAAAATAATTTTGGAGAATTTCCATCGAAATTGATTATTTTTCCACCAGCTTCTTTGACAATTATATAAGCAGCTGCTATATCCCATGAATTTGCCCTTTTTGCAACAAAAAAATCAAATTTATTTGCAGCAACATAACAAGCAGAGAGAGCCGCACTTCCTATTATCCTTATTCTTTGAACCTTGTTTTCAACATTTGAAATAAATTTACCGGTAAAGTTTTTGTGAAATCCTGTACTTCCAATACTTTCTTTTAAAGTTATATTTTTTGTAATTTTTAGTCTTGAATGATTTAAAAATGAACCTTCACTTTTTATTCCAACAAATAGCTCTTCAGTAAATGGATTAAAAACTACTCCAAAAATTGGCTTTTCATTTTCAAAATATGCTATGGATACACCAAAATTTGGTAAGCCGTGTATGTAATTTATAGTTCCATCTATTGGATCTATTATCCAAAGATTTTTACTTTTTTCATAAAGGTTGCCTTCTTCTGCTATAACCCCATCTTCTGGAAAAAACTTTTTTATTTTTGAAACAATCATATTCTGAGCGTTTTTATCATAGTCAGTAACAAGATCCTGAAAATTTTCTTTTTCATATACATTATCTACATTTCCCCAGTATTGAAATATATAATATCCAGCACTTTTAGCTATATTAATAGCCAAATCAAGCTTATTCATTACTTTCAGCTCCTTTTAATAAATAGTCAAAGACTTTTCTTGCAAAAGGGGCAGCCATTTCGGAACCACTTCCTCCATTTTCAAACATGACGACTACAGAGTATGTTGGATCCTCTATTGGACCAAATCCTGCAAACCATGAATGTGCTTTTTTGCTTTTGCTAACTTCCGCGGTCCCTGTTTTACCAGCAATTTTGTATGGTGCGTCTTTAAAGCTTAAATATGCAGTCCCACGGTTTTTCAAGGTTCCATCGTTGTAAGTGGTAACTTCAAGAAGTCCTTCTTTGATTGTGGACCATATTTTATCTGGTAAAGATACTTCATTGGTATATTCGATTTTATTAGATTTTAGAAGATGTGGTCTTGGAGTTTTACCATTATTTGCAATTGTTGTATAGAAATTTAAAATTTCCAAAGGTGTTAAAAGTATATACCCCTGACCAATACCTGTTAATATTGTATCTCCAGGATACCATATAGTTTTAAACTGCTTTTCTTTCCATTCTCTGGATGGGAATATCCCAGATTTTTCTTCAATGTCAATTTTAGTTAAATCGGAAATTTTAAATATATCTGCTACACTTTTAATTTTATCAATTCCTAGTTCTAATGCAATTGTATAAAAATATACATTACAGGAGACTCTGAGAGCTTTGATTAGATCTGTTTCCCCATGACCGCTTAAAAGCCAATCATTGAAGATTGCGATGGTTTTTCCAGAACTTGATTTATATTCATATCTTCCAGTACAATTTAAAGTAGCCGGAGTACTTTCTGATAAAAGATAGGCAATCGCAATTAGTGGTTTTATTGCAGAACCTGGAGAATAAAGTCCCATTGTAGCTCTATTTAAGAGAGGATTTAATGGATCGTTTACTATCTTTTGCCAGGTAAATTTGTCAATATCGTAAAAATTTTCTTCTAAGTTTGGGTATGAAACTAAAGCTAAAATTTCACCATTTTTAACATTTTCTACTATTACAGCGCCGGGGTTGTTAATTTTTTTCATTTCGTTATAAATATATTTTTGTAAATTAAGATCTATAGTTAGAGTGATATCTTCCCCATTTTCTGGCTCAGTTTGAATTATTCTTTGTTTAACCTTTCCTGAAGGGCTGGAAAAAATTAATTCACTACCAATTTTTCCCTGTAATAAACTGTCATATGTTTTCTCTATTCCAGAACTTCCAATTCCTTGTGAGTTGACATATCCTACTATGTGGAAGGCTTCAGGTACATAGAATCTTTTTTCCTCGTAATGTATATATAATCCGAGTTTTTCAAGCTCATATATTTGATAATTGTCTAGATAAGCTTTTCCAGAACTTATTAGATCAAGTATCTGCTTATCGGTTAGATAAGGTTTTAAAGATTCTATATCAATATTACTGCTGTATTCTATATATGGAATTTTCTTGCTCCATGCAATCCTAACACCGTTTCTATCAAAAATAGTTCCACGGTTTCCTTTTGTTAGTATAGTTTTTTGCATTAATGAATTAATAAAGGCTTTATGTTGTGAATGCTCAATAACTTGAATTTTGAAAAGAAAAAATACAAGTATTAGAAAAAAGGATAAAAATATTGAAAAAACTAATTTATACCTCATATTTCTCCCTTAATTCTAAAGTTTTTTGAAGCCTTTTGAGAGTTTTTTCTTTTCCTAAAACTACTATTGATTCAAATAAACCAGG
The DNA here is from genome assembly GCF_014201655.1 of Thermosipho japonicus. Taxonomy (NCBI): domain Bacteria; kingdom Thermotogati; phylum Thermotogota; class Thermotogae; order Thermotogales; family Fervidobacteriaceae; genus Thermosipho; species Thermosipho japonicus. Next base: position 266,648 of record NZ_JACHEX010000001.1, on the reverse strand, counting down.
TGTTACTAGTTTTCCAAGTAGAGCTCCACGAATAGTTTGAAATACTCTTTTGGTTCCTATTTCAAGTTCACTTGAAATATTTCTTAGTGCTTCTTCTACGTTTTGAATTGTGTAATTTTGCAGTTTTTCAAATCTTTCTAGAGCGGTTTTTAAAATTTTTTCTGCGTTTTCATTTAATAGAAATTTCTTAATGTACGTATCTTCATAGCTATAGTTATCAAAAAAGAATGGAATAGAAATTTCTTTTAGTTGGTCTAATGTATTTACCTTTTCTCTACATATTAAAAGTACTTCTTTAATATAATTTTTGCTGTTATGTTCTAAGGAGATATTTTTATCTTTTAAATAATTTAAGAATTCATTTATTAAAATTTCTATATCAATTTTTCTTAGATGTTGACCGTTAACCCATTCAAGTTTTTTATAATCAAAAATTACTGATTTGTTTGATATTTTGAAAGGATCGAATTCATTAATTTTTTCATGAACATCAAATATTTCTTCTGAGGTACTCCATCCAAGAATTGCAAGATAATTTAGCAAAGCTTTATTTAAAAATCCATTTTCTTTAAAGAAATCAACAGAAGTGCCCCCGTGCCTTTTACTAAGTGGAGTTCTATCATTTCCAAGAATTAATGGAATATGCATAAAAACAGGATTCTGCCAATTAAAAGCATTATATATCATTATTTGTTTTTGCGTGTTTGAAAGGTGATCTTCGCCTCGAAATACATGGGAAATTTCCATTAAATGGTCGTCAATTACAACGGCGAAATTATATGTGGGAAATCCATTCGATTTTATTATAATGAAATCATCTACAAGATTGTTGTCAAATGTCATTTTACCTTTTAACAGATCATTAAAGGTTGTAGTTCCTTGTTTTGGAACCTTAAATTTTACAACAATGGAGAAACCTTCTTTGTTTGCATATTTTTCAGGAAATTCATAAGATTGTTCAACTTCTTCTTTATCATGATAGATTGAATAATATGCCTTTTTTTCGCTAATAAGGATATCAACATATTTCTTGTAAATATCGATTCTTTCACTTTGACGATAAGGTCCAAAATTTCCTCCAACATCTGGACCTTCATCCCAATCAATCTTAAGCCATTTAAGAGCATTTAATATTTTTTCTTCATATTCTTTTTTAGAACGTTCTGTATCTGTATCTTCAATTCTGATTATAAACTTTCCATTGTTTTTTCGAGCAAACATCCAATTAAATAATGCGGTTCTTGCACCGCCAACATGTAAATATCCAGTAGGGCTTGGAGCAAATCTTAGTCTAAACATTAAATCATCCTCCTAAAATATTTCATCTAATATTTTTAAGTCCAGGGTAATATTAAATATAAAATCACTTACCATTTTCTTTTTTAACAAAAAGCCACTTGAATCTTTTGTTAATGGAATAGGAGCACAAAAGCACAAAGTATTATCTTCAAAAGCTATAGTATAAAATGGAAACATTTGAGGAATTTTCCAAGATAGTATCGATTGCTGAGAATAAAGTATCTTCTTTTTATTTTGCAATCTTCTTAACTCAAAAACGTTTAGCCTTTCAACTTTTGCAACATTTTTTGAGAATTTTTGAAAGTTTTTTGAGAGGATAGAATAATTTTTGAAATTAGCTTTTATTATTTTTTTAATAGTTTTTATATGATCCTTTTCTATATTTTTATCTATTATAAAAAAAACTTCATCAATTTTTTGCTTTTTAAGAGATTTTATGATTGTCTTTAAATTTTCAAAATTTTTCACAAAAGCAATTGAAAAACTTAATTTGTCTTTTTTCTTCTTTTTTAAGAAAAACATATTTCACCCACTTAAAATCGCAGTTATTAAATTATTTGGAACAATTTCAAACATTCTATCTTTTTCCGCAACAAATTCAGTAAATTTTGTTTGATCAGCAATTACAAAAAATGGAATATTAAAATTTTTTGAAAGCATAGCTAAAAGTTTTGATCCCACTTTATTTATGATTCCATTGGCTCCTATACTGTCGGCACCAATTATTACATAATCACAATTTACTATATACCTGTGAACTTCAAAATCGTTAATAAGATACACTTTTTTCTTGTAGTTTAATAGATTCTTGTATAGTATTTTTCCTTCTCCACCTGGATTTGATTCAGGGATATAGATTTCTAATTTTTTGTTATGAGTTTTGAAAAAGTATTCTAAAGTTCTGCTATTACTTATAGTCATTACTTTTGCGTCGAAATTTAAAAATTTTTGAGCGCTTTTAATAGTATTTTCAAAAGTTGTATCGAGTATTTCTTTTATATTATTTATATCTTTATTTTCTTTGATCATTTTGTATATCCACTTAATAACCTGCATTTCAGGTTTTAATTCTATCATATCCTTTAAGATGGACTCTTTATCATCAATATTTTTAATATTTTCAAGTATCCATTCGGCAATTTCGTGTGAACCTTGAATTGTTAATTTTTTGAACTTTTCGATCAATCCAATAACTCCCTTCTAAAGCTGCGTTTAGAAGCTTCTTTTAGAGAGAGATTATCAAAAAAAATTTCATTAGATTCAGATAAATATTTTTCAATTTCTAATTGTTTATTGTCGTATGAATTAAACCAACTTTCAAACTTTTTAGGATATTTGACTTTTTTAATATTTAATCTTGTAATAATTTTATTCATTGCTTTTGATTTTGTCATATCTCCAAAAGATGGATGATATGGTCCTGCTACTATTTGATTTTTTTGGTTTTCTGGTACAAAATATCCAAGTCTAATTACTTTAGCCTTATACTGATAAATTAACAATAACATTTCTGATGCAATGTTTACTGCTTCATCTAATGATAATGGATTGTATTTTCCTTCTAAATAAAGTTTTTCAAGTTCGGTATTTTTGAATATAATTGTAGGATGAATTCTAAACAACTTTACTCCAAGATTTAAAAGTTCTTGCATTGATAGGAGATCTTTTGTTATATTGTCATTTAAAAGTCCAATCATTAAGTGTGCAGAAATTTCAAAACCAAATTCTTTTAGCAAATTTACTGCGTTTAAGTTGTCTTTTCTACTATGTCCTCTATTTGCGGTAGAAAGAACATCGTCAAACATGCTTTGTATACCAATTTCTACTGTTTTAACATTATTTTGCTTTAAAAATTTTAAATTTTCATAATCTAGTTCATCAGGTCTAGTAGAAATTCGTATAGGAGTGTCAGGATAAAATTTTCTTACAAGAGCAATTAGTTCTTTTTGTTTTTCAAGGGGGATTGCGGTAAATGTTCCCCCATAAAAGGCAATTTCTTCAGGTGATTTGTTAAGAAAAAAAGAAAGAGTATTAATTAACTCTTTTTTTGTTGGCATTTTTTCGCCCGTCATTGCATATTGATTACAAAAAATGCATCTGCTTTTACAACCAAAGTTTGGTAAAAAAATTGAAAGTATCATTGAAGAAGTTCCTTTACAATTTTACTTACAATTGAACCATCAGCTTTTCCTTTTACTTTTGCCATTAAGTTTTTCATAACAAGGCCAAACTCTTTTTGAGTAGCGTTTAATTCTTCAATGATTTCTTTTGCCATTTTTCTAATTTCATCTTCACTTAACATTTCTGGAGCATATTCTTTTAAAACTTCTAATTCTTGTTCTTCTTCTTTTGCTAAATCTTCCCTTCCGGCTTTTTTATACGCTTCAATTGATTCTTGTCTTTTTTTCATTTCTTTTAAGACTAATTTTTCGATTTCTTCGTCACTTGCTTCTCCTATTTTTTCTACTTCAAAATTTTTTATAGCGGAATTTAAAAGCCTAAGTACTCTAACTTTAATCTCGTTTTTTTCTTTCATAGCTTGTTTTAGATCTTGCATTATCTTTTCTTTTAGCATTAAAATACCTCCTTATTCTTCAAGTTCTGCTATTTTATTTATTCTTCGTTCGTGTCTTCCACCTTCAAAATCTGCATTTAAAAATTCTTCCACAATCCATGTTGCAAGTTCGAATCCTATTAATCTTCCAGGAAGGACCAATATGTTTGCATTATTATGATTTCTTGCAAGTTTTCCCATTTCAGGTATCATACAAAGAGCAGCTCTTATTCCCTTAATTTTGTTTGCAGCAATTGACATTCCAATGCCTGTACCACATATGAGTATTCCAAAATCAGCATCTTTATTTACAACAAATTTTCCAACTTCTTTTGCATAATCAGGATAATCCACACTTTCGGTACTATTTGTTCCTACATCTATAATCTCAATTCCTTTTTTAGATAAATAATCTACAAGTCTGTTTTTTAGCTCAAAACCTGCGTGATCCGAACCTATTGCAATTTTCATTTTTTCCCCTCCTATTAATTTTTTAGAAAATCTATAGCGGCTTTTGTTGTTTCTTTTAGATTTAATACTCTATCTAGGCTAGTGAGTTTTAAAAGATTTTTAATATTTTCATTCATATTAACAAGTACAATTTCCCCACCTTGAAGTTTGAAGCTCTTGTGAAGACCTACTAGAATTCCAAGTCCAGAACTATCAATGTATTTTAAGTGTGAAAGATCCAAAATACAATACTTTTCTCCGTTATTTAAGATATTTTCATGGATAAATTGTTTCATTTTGTAAGCATTTGATATATCAATTTCTCCTGTTATTTTGATAACTGGAATATTTTCTAACTTAGTAACTTCATACATGAATTTCACCCCCTTAATATATTCTTATAACCCCAACAAGTTTGCCTATTACTTTAACATCTTTTGCATCACAAATTATAGGTGACATGCTGCTGTTTTCCGGCACAAGTTCTACCTTATCATTTTTATGATAAAACTTTTTTAAAGTGACTTTGTTGTCGAAAACTACAGCTGCTATTTGACCATTTGGTATCCTATATTGTTTTTTAAGGATAACATAATCTCCATCAATTATGTGTGCATCTATCATACTCGTTCCTTCAACTCTTAGCGCAAAATAATTTCCATATCCTTTAATCATTCTAACTGGTATTTCTATTTCTTCATCTACTAGTTCAAACATTTCAATTCCTTGCCCTGCTGAAATCTTTCCTTTAACAGGTATTGACACGGTTTCTGGTCTTTTAACAAGAGAAATTGACCTTGAATTTTTGGGGTTCCTTGTTATATAGCCTTTTTTTTCTAAGGCTAAAACATGTATATGTGCACCTCTAGGGGTTAATTTAAAATGTTTAGCAATATCTCTAATTGATGGTGAATAACCATTTTGTTGAATGTAGCTTGTGATAAAATCTAAAACCATTTTTTGACGATTTGTTAGTTCTTTCATATATCAAACACCACCTTTATTGAGAGCTTATTATCTTTTTTTTCGATTTTTAGATTGTGATACGTAAGTGCTTTAAAAGTTTCACCTTCTATCTTACTAAATGAGCAAAAAGTAGTTTTGTATTTTTTATCTTTTTCAATCTTTACTGGAAAATATCCTAATTCTATAGCTGCAATCCAGTCGTTTACAATATCAAATACGCCATCTTCATTTTCTTTTATATCATATTCCTGAACTTTAGTTATGTTACAATTTATATTTTCTACCTTGTATGTAGCATGGATTATTCTTAAGATATCCTCCAGCAGGCCTAAAAATGTATCATTCACTATTTCAAATGCAATATCCGCTGTATGGTCGATTTCCCTATACATCATCTTCGCCTCTTATAACAGCAAAGTCTGCTATTTCATCACCTTCGGATAGATTAACTAATTTTACTCCCTTTGTGACTCTTCCAAGAGGTCTTAAACTATTTAAGTTAATTTTCAAAGTCATACCGTTTTTTGTAAAGATCATCATATTTTCGTTTCCTAAAACATGGGTTACCCCTACAATATGTCCGGCTTTAGAAACGTCCGAAATATTTTTTATACCAAGGCCACCACGTTTTTGTATTCTATACTGAGAAGTTTCTGTTAATTTTCCATATCCTTTACTTGTTACAGTCAAAAGATAATGTTCATCATCCATTAAAAGAGAAGAACTTACCACAGCATCATCATTTGAAAGCCTTATTCCAATAACACCCATTGCGCTTCTTCCCATTGTTCTGACTTCAGAAATTGGAAATCTAATACACAATCCATTTTTTGTTGCAATTAATATAGTTTGGTCTGGATTGTCAATTTTTTGTACAGAAACAAGTAAATCATCACCATCAAATGTTATTGCTTTCATTCCTCTTGAGTTTATATTTTCAAACTCTTTAAGCGAAGTTCGTTTGACTTTACCATTTTTTGTTACAAAGAATAATTCACCTTCAAAGTTATCTACAGGAAGCATTGTGAGAATTTTTTCATCTTGCCCAATATTTAAATATTTTGCTATTTGTCTTCCACGGCTTGTTCTTGAGTTTTCCTCTATTTGATAGTTGTTTAAAATATATACCTTTCCATATGATGTAAAGAATAAGGTTTTTCCATGCAGATGAGTATAAATAATCTCCATTATAGCATCATCAGCCATTAAATTTGATCCTGCAACGCCCTTTCCACCACGTCTTTGTGTTTTAAATGTGTCAAGGCTCATCATTTTCAAGTAACCTTTTTTTGTTAGCGATAAAACTACTTCTTTATCTGGAATAAGCTCTAATTCATTGAATTCTATTTTTCTTTCTTCGTGATCTAATATTATACTTTTTCTGCTGTCACCATATTCACTTTTAATCGTTTCAAGTTCTTCGATTATTTTCTCATATACTTTTTGATCGTTTTCTATTAATTCTTTTTCGACTTTCATCTTATTTACAAGATCGTTGTAATCGTCTATTAATTTTGAGATTTCAAGTTTAGTTAATCTTCCAAGTCTTAGATCGACGATTGCTTTTGCTTGTGTTTCAGTAAAGTTAAACATATCTATTAATTCATGTATAGCACTGTTTTGATCTTCACTATTTCTAATCACTGAAATAATAGTGTCAATTGATCTTGAAGCTTTAATTAGTCCTTCTAAAATATGGGCTTTTTTGGAGTATTGTTTGTAATAATATTGAGCTCTTCTTCTTACAACCTCAAATCTATGTTCTACAAAAGCCCACATTAATTCTTTTAGATTCATCAGAACAGGTTTTTTCTCTTTGTCTATAACTAAGAGTTGTGAATGAAATGAACTTTGTAGTTGGGTATGTTTATACAAATTGTTGATTATAATTTCTTCGTTAGTATCATTCGGTATTTCAATAACTATTCTAAGTCCTTCCTTATCGGATTCATCTCTAATATCTTTAATTGGAAGACTTGATTTTTCCGCATACTCAACTATTTTCTTTATTAAATCAGCTTTGCTTATGTTGAAAGGAATCTCCGTTATAACAATATTTTTCTTTTTCTTTTTTTCTTCTACATGTACCTTTCCACGGATTGTAAAACTACCTTTTCCGGTGGTGTACATTTCCCTGATTCCAGCTTTTCCGATAATTTCTCCACCGGTTGGAAAATCAGGTCCAGGTATAAAGTTCATAAGTTCTTCAATAGAAATTTCAGGATTCTTTATTAACGTGATTAACCCATTTACAAGTTCTGTTATATTATGAGGTGGAATATTTGTTGTCATTCCAACTGCAATTCCCGTTGACCCATTTGCAAGTAAATTCGGGAATTTTGATGGTAATACTTCGGGCTCTTTTAAACTCCCATCAAAATTATCAGTCATATTAACAGTTTCTTTATCAATATCTTCAAGCAATTCTTCTGCAATCTTTGCAAGTCTTGCTTCGGTGTACCTCATTGCAGCTGGAGGGTCCCTATCAATGGAGCCAAAATTCCCCTGACCATCAATAAGTTTATATCGCATCGTCCAATCTTGTGCCATTCTAACTATTGTATCGTAGATTGCAGCATCACCATGAGGATGATATTTACCCATTACTTCACCGACAATACGTGCGGATTTTTTAAATGGTTTATTATGAGTCACTCCAAGTTCGTACATACTATATAAAATTCTTCTTTGAACGGGTTTCAACCCGTCGCGTACATCCGGAATAGCCCTTCCTATAATTACGCTCATTGAATAGCTTAAATAGGATTCTTTTAATTCCTCTTCTATAGGTCTGTATATTTCCATTTAAGTCCCTCCACTAAGAAATTTTCGCGCCTTCGTCTATGTCTTTGTCGACTGTTAAAACAGTTAAGTTATCATTTATTTTTGCGGCGAGTAACATTCCTTGAGATTCTATTCCCATTAGTTTAGCAGGTTTTAAATTTGCAACAACTATTATTTTTTTGCCAATTAACTGTTCTGGTGTATAAAATTTTGAAATGCCTGCTACTATTTGTCTTTTACCAAGCCCTCCAAGATCGACAATTAATCTTAATAACTTTTCTGATTTTTTAACTTTTTCGGCTTCTACAACTTTAGCAACACGCAAATCTACCTTTTTAAAATCTTCAATTGAAATAAGTTCTATTGTATTTTCAGGCATTTCCTGCTTGGTCTTTTTTTCTCCAACTTTTTGAATGTTTTTTATATCTATCTTTTGAAATAGTGGCTTTTCATGTATTACATTTGCTCCAGATTTAAGAGAGTTCCATTCTGTGTTTAGTACAAATTCAGGATTAAACTCTTGTCCTAACCTTCTAAAAACTTCTGCTGAGGAATCAGGCATAAATGGAAGTAATAAAGAAGCGATTTTAATAAATGCTTCTAGAGTATTATATAAAATGGTTCCTAATCTTTCTTTATTTCCTTCTTTTGCAAGTACCCAAGGTTTGTTTTCATCGAAATATTTATTTACATCTCTTATATAGCTCCAAACATTTTCCAGGGCATTTGTTAATTTGTAACTTTCCATATGTTCAGTATATTCTTTTTTTAGGTTCTTAAATTTTTCAATCAGCTCTTTATCTGAATCATTTAAAGAAGAAGGAGTTGGAGTTTTTGAGTCGAAGTTTTTAACTACCATTGCAAGTGTTCTATGGAGTAGATTACCATAGTCATTTGCAAGATCTGAGTTTAATCTATTAACTAGGTTTTCTTCAGAAAAATCTCCATCTTTTCCAAAGACAATATCTCTTGCAAGGTAATATCTTATTACATCATTTCCATATTTTTTGACAAATTCCCTCGGGTCTATGGCATTGCCAAGTGATTTGCTTATTTTCTGACCATTAACTGTTAACCAACCATGAGCAAATATCTTTTTTGGTAAAGGAAGTCCAACGGACATTAGCATTGCTGGCCATATAAGGCTATGGAATCTATTAATTTCTTTACCGATGAGGTGTAAATCAGCAGGCCACCATTTTTTGAAAATTTCTTCGTCTCTACCGTAACCTATTGCTGAAATATAATTTATAAGTGCATCAACCCAAACATAAATAACATGTTTGGGATCATTTGGCATTGGAATACCCCAGTCGAATGTTGTTCTTGTTATAGAAAGATCTTTTAATCCTTCTTCTAGAATTTTTAACATTTCATTTTTTCTAAATTCTGGTTCAACAAAATCTGGATTTTCTTTAAAATGCTTTAAAAGAGGTTCAGTATATTTTGAAAGTCTGAAAAAGTAGTTTTCTTCTTCAACAAAATTTAACGGTCGATGACAAGATGGACAAATTGGATTGTTATTTTCATCTTTTTCTATTTCATCTTCGCTCCAATATGTTTCACAAGGTACACAATACCACCCCTTATATTTTCCTTTGTAAATATCACCATTTTCGAGCATTTTTGAAACAAAAAATTGTACGGTTTTTATGTGATCTTCATCTGTAGTTCTTATAAAATAATCATTTGTAATTTTTAAATCTTTCCAAAGTTGCTCAAATTTTCCAGAAAGTTCATCACAAAGTTGCTGAGGAGTTTTCCCTTGTTTTTTAGCGGCTTGCATTATTTTTTGACCATGCTCATCAGTACCAGTTAGATAGAATACATCATATCCCATTAATCTTTTGTATCTTGCTATAATGTCTCCAATAATTGTTGTATATGCACTTCCAATATGTGGTTCGGAATTTACATAGTATATAGGCGTTGTTATATAGAATTTTTTCACTTCTTCACCTCCAAAAAAGTTCTCATTTCATTCTTAAATATTATACCATACAAAGGCTTAGCTTAATTGTTCTGTAACATTTGTATAGTAATTTTTTGGCATGTTTATAGTATTTTGAGATTTTAAGTGTGAAATAACGAGAATCATTTCTCATTGTTAATATTTAGCTGTAAATTTTTATAAGTGGCTCCTTTTTTTGGAATATAAAATTGTTATAATAAAACTACCGAAAGCATTACCGATAGATAATGGTGAAGTTATTTTAAGCTGATGGAGAATATATATAAAAAGGTATTGTTTATTTTATTCTTTAATGATTTAAAAATTTGATTGTTAAGAGGAAAATAGGCGATTTATCAAATTAAGAATTGTTAGAAGACTAAAAAATTTTCACATATGTGATTTGCTTTTTGCTGTAAGTTCACCGTATTTTCAGGTTTTATTTTGGGAAATAAAGTGATAAAAACGATAAAAACTTTTAAGGTTTTATATAATCATATTCAGGGAGTGATTCTAAATGTTTTCGAACTTTTCAAATGGTTATTTTTATGAAAAGAAAGAGGGCTATGAAATAAAATGGAAAATAGAAAATTTTAGTATTGGATGGAAATTTTCTTGGAGTATTAAGGGAAAAACAGATCTTTTTGAAGTTTTTAAAATAAAAAAAACACAGGATTTAAAGCTTTTTTCATTTTTTGCTATTAACAGCGAAGGTCTGTTTGGATTTTTAGATGCTAAAGAAGGAGGCATTGAAATAATGGAAGATGATGAAAATATTTCTTTTGCTGTTAATTATAAGCATAGATTATTTAAAGATTTTTCTTGTGAAAATTCTTTTGTTATTTTAAAACATACTAATAGAGGCTATTTGCTTAAAACATATAAAAATTTAATTGAAAGTAAATTTAAAGGTAAAAAAGGTCAATTTAATATGAATGATGTTGTAATTTTTAATGAAGGTTTAAAATTGGAAAATTTAAAAGAAAAAGTGATTGTATTTAATAGAAATATTGAAGGTATAGATAAAAACTTGATTGATAATTTAAAATATTTAAATTGTAAAATATTTGCAAGAGCAAAAAATTATCTTCAAGATTTTGAGTATTTGGATGGTTTTGTGGTAACAGGCTCATTCGAAGAAAATTATATTTTCAGTAATATTGGAAATTTTATTGTTCTTGATGCAAGGAAAGAATTTGAAAGAGAATGGAAAATTTTGTTTGATACTGTTAAAAAGAATGAAAAAATAGTTAGTTTTTCTTACGATAACGGTATATATATTCTTGAAGCTATTAATAAGGAAAAAAGAAAAGTAAAAATTTATTTAGATTTTGATAGAAAGGTATCTAAATTTGTAGAAGAAGATTTTATTAATTTAAAATCTAGAAAATTAATAAGAGAAGATGGAAGAATATTTAATTTTTATGGAGGCGATTTATAATGATGGAAATTAGATATAACCCACTTACCGACGAATGGGTAATTATATCTGCTGAGACACAAAAAAGGCCGGTTCAACCTGCAAAAAATAATTGTCCTATTTGTCCTGGAGGAGTTGAATTTAGAGAAGAAACGTATGATCTAGTAGCTTTTGAAAATAGATATCCTTCGTTAAGAAAGAATCCACCAGAAGTAAAAGAAAGTAATAAGCTTTTTAAGCGAATGAAATCATATGGTGTGTGTGAGGTTGTAGTGTATACTTCAAAACATGAGTCATCATTTCCGCAGATGCCTATATTACAGATAGAAAAATTGGTTGATATGTGGGTTGATAGAACCTATGAACTGTCAAAAAATGATTTTGTAAAAAATATTTTCATATTTGAGAATCGAGGTAAAGAAGTTGGGGCGTCACTTCCGCATCCTCATGGGCAGATATATGCTTTTCCATTTATACCAAAAAGAATAGAAGCTAAATTAAATGCAATGGAAAAATGGTTTGATGAAAATGGAAAATGTGTAATTTGTGAAATTTTAGAAAATGAAACAAATGAAAGATTAATATATGAAAACGAAACTTTTGTTGCATTAGTTCCATTTTATGCAAGATTTCCATTCGAAGTTCATATATATCCAAAAAGGCATATTTCAAATTTGCTACAATTCACTGAGAACGAGAAAAAAGATTTTGCAAGAATATTAAAAGTTGTTACAAAAAAATATGACAAATTATTTGATCAAGAATTTCCTTATATGATGATGTTTTTCCAGGCTCCATTTAATACAAAAGATTATTCTGATATTTTTCATTTTCACGTTGAATTTAACCCACCAAAGAGAGATAAGAATAAATTAAAGTGGATGGCAAGTGTGGAAACAGGAACATGGAGCTTTATAAATCCAATAGTGCCAGAACAAGCTGCAAAAATGTTGAGAGAAGTGGAGGTGAAGTTTTGAAAGTAAAAGCACCCGGCAGAGTTAATCTTATAGGCGAACACACAGATTACAATGATGGGTTTGTATTGCCTTTTGCTATTGATAGGTATGTACAACTTGAGATTGAAGAATCAGATAAGTTTTGCTTTTACTCAAATAATTTGAATAAAGAAGTTATAGTTTCAACCTTACAAAAAACAAATAGTTGGGCAGATTATGTTATCGGAGTTATTAAAGAAATTGAAAAAAGAGGTTATAAAATTCAACCTGTTAAAATAAAGGTGGATTCTAATATACCTATTGGTGCTGGCCTTTCAAGTTCAGCTGCTCTTGAAGTAGCATCTGCTTATGCTATATCTGAATTTTTTGGTTTGAATTTGCCAAAAATGGACATTGTTAAAATTTCAAGAGAGGCAGAAGCAAATTTTGTTGGAGTAAATTGTGGAATAATGGATCAATTTGCATCAGCATTTTCAAAAAAAGATTACGCAATATTTCTTGATACAATGACTTTAGATTTTCAATTTGTTCCGCTTAATTTAAAAGGGTATGAGATATTTGTGATTGATTCTAATGTAAAACATGAACTTTCAACCTCTGAATATAACCTTAGAAGGAAAGAATGTGAAAGTGCTCTTGAAATAATTGGCAAAGATAGTTTTCGAAAGGTAACAAGAGAAGATCTCAAATTGTTGAATGGTACTCTTTTGAAAAGAGTTCAACATATATTGGAGGAAAATGAAAGGGTTTTAAGGACAGTAAAAGCCTTAAAAGAAGATCAAATTGAAAAGATAGGGGAATATCTATATCAATCTCATGAAAGTTTGAGATATTTATATGAAGTTTCTTGCGATGAAACAGATTTTATAGTTGACTTTTTAAAGGGGAAAGAAGGGTTTATTGGTGCAAGAATGGTTGGAGGAGGTTTTGGCGGAGGAGTTATTGTTATTTCAAGAGAAGGGGCATTTGAAAGTATTGAAAAGTTATTGGAAAATGAATATTATTCAAGATTTAGTATAAGGCCTACCTTTTATAAATTAAATTCATCAAATGGTGTTGCAGAGATTAGATAAAGTGCCTGGATATCCAGGCACTTTATTAATTAGATATTCCAAATTTCTTCGAACGAATGAGGCGTTTCACAGTACTTACATACAAGCTCTCCCTCGTTATTTCTTATAAAAAATGCTTCAGCATTTTCTCCATTTACAGGATTTGTGATACAATTTTCATTTTTACATCTTAATTCTGAAAATCCGTAGATAAAAGGTGGTAAGAATATTCTGTATTTTTCAACCACTCTAGAGTTTTTGATTATATTTACAGTAGTATTTGGAGAGATTGCGGACAACATTTTTATTTCTTTTTTTGAAAGATATCTATTTGGAAGACTTATGTAACCTTTAAATTCGCCATTTTCCGATTTGAATATTCCATCTGCGCTATCAAGATCAAATAATTTTAATATTTTTCTTATTTTTATTATAGTTTCAAAAATCTTATCTTTATCTTTTCCTTTTGCTATGTGGTCGATTACTGTTCCGTTTTCAATTGGCTTTATTCCTCTTTTTCCTTCTTTTAAAACTCCTTTGGTACCATTTACAATTGGTGCAGGAATTATAAAATCATCATCATTTTCTTGAGTTCTAAAAGACGTATCAAAATTTGCTTTTAATGCTCCGCCAAGCATTGATAGTAGAACTGTTCTAGTCCAATATCCATTTATTGCTTGTTGTTCCCAACCATTGAGAGGTAAGTTATCTAAAAAAGTGGGTATAGTTGGGTATATTTTATGCCTTGGAAGAGGATGATAAAATTTAACATCTTGTGGTATATTTTCTAGAAATTCTTTTCTAAAGGTGACACTTTTTCTTAGCACATGTTCTTTTTCTAAAATATCTTCTCCCATTCTTTCAAGCTGGAGCCGTGTAAAGTACCATATTTTTGCTACCTTATCGGTAGATTTAAGATATGATTCAATGGAATCGAAGATTCTAACTTCAAAACCATTTTCTTTCATCTTTTTGATATAATGAGATGGCATTGATATTTCTTCAGGTGCAATCAGGTCAACTAAAACATTTTTAAAAATTTTTAGGCCATTAACTTTTGAGTGAACAGTTCTTCCATGAAGTAAATCTCCAACTAGAGCGATGTGAATAAAAGAATTGTCAAAATCCATTTGTTCAAGAAAAGTGTATTCATCTAATAATTCTTGAGTTGGATGTTCGTGCTTGCCATCACCGGCGTTAATAAATGCAGGTTTTTCTATACCGTGTCTTTCAGCAAATTCTGATACTTTCTCGTCTAAATACTTACATGTTCCCTCAAGTCTTGTTCTTAGAACAAAAATTGAGTAGTCACTATATCCCGTTAGCATGTTAAAGGTGTCTAAGTAGCTTTCTTTTTTGTTAAATGATGAATGCTCTGAATCAAAAATATTTACTTTTGCATTTTTGTGAAATCTTGCTGCGTTGATGAAAGATTCTTTGGTCCTTGTGCTAGGTTCTACAAAGACGATGTAAATTCCTACGTTCTTTTTGATTTGAAATTCGGAAATGTTACTTTTTTCTTTCCAAAGTTTTTTGAGTTTTCTTGTTTGAGTGTACAAAAACATTTGTTCATCAACTGAAAAATCTTCAATCACTGTAAGACTTCTTCCAAGAAAGTCGTTTTTCATCTTCCCCCCACACCTCCTGATGTATAATGATATAAAAAAAGAGCCAACTTTTTAAAGTTGGCTCTTTATGCAATGGAAATATTATCTTCTTCTTCCTCAATAACTTCCAGAAAAGCCTTAACCACTCTAGGATCAAACTGCTTCCCAGAGTTATTGATGATCTCTTGTAATGCATAATCTTTAGATAAAGCATTTCTATACGCTCTTTTACTTATCATTGCATCCCAGCTATCAGCAACCGCGATTATTCTTGAAATAATAGGAATCATCTCTCCTTTCAAACCTGTAGGATAACCATTTCCATCCCATCTCTCATGATGATGAAAAACATAAGTTGCTATATCCTTAAGGGTTTCAGATGTTGATAGAAATTCATAACCATATATTGGGTGTTTTTTTATTATTGAAAATTCTTCGTCAGTTAATTTTCCTTCTTTGTTTAGAATACCTGTTGGTATGGCTATTTTTCCGATATCATGAACAAGCCCTGTCCAGTAAGCGTCAGAAATTTCTTTGTGAGAAAGTTTCATTTTTTTTGCGATTTTTTTCGAGAGCTCTGCAACCCTTAGAGAATGTCCTTGGGTGTATCTGTCATAATATTCTAATATTTTTATCATTGAAAGCATAAGATCAATTTGGAACTTTCCATTCTTTTTGATTAAATTTTTGATAATCTCAGACGAAGAAATTAATCCTGTTAAAATTTCAATCTTTTCTTTTTCTTCTTTTGAAAGATTCTTGATTGTGTGAAATACGGTTCTAAGTGCATATGATTCGTCTATAAAAAATTCCTTAACATAATAGTCTTTAAAAAAGAAAATCTTGTCATTATTTTCTATTTTATTACCAAATGAGTTAAGTTCAATAAATGAGTTGCCGTTTTTAAGAAAAATTGCTCCAGAATCAATTTTAGAAAAATTTTTTGAAATGTAAGATAAGACTTTGTTTGAAAAATCATTACTACTATCAGATAATGAATCATTAAAATCATAGATTAAGCTTTTTATATTGTAGCGACTAGAAGATAAAGACTTTTTTAGAAAAAGTGCTGTTATTACTACAGCGTAAATTGAAACAATGGTTAAAATAATTACCACAATTTTCCCCCTTTCGATGAATATTTTACACTAAAGTTAAGATTACAAAAGATAAATTGGCTAAAAGTTGGGGAACGTTTTTTTCAAATTTTTATTACATAAATTTTAATTAATTTTTTTGATGTCAAAAAAAACAGTTTTAATGGGATGTTTGGAATTTAAATCAAAATATTAATAAAAAACTGTTAAATACTTGACAATGTCTAAAAATGGATTTATAATAAAAATGTACTTAGTATAGATGGGAGTGAGTTCATTGAAAAGATATGCTGAAATGCTTAAGGAAAGAAATATTCGCCCAACAGTTCAAAGAATAGAAATTTTAAAATTTATTGTTGAAAGTAAAAAGCATCCGTCTGCAGATGAAATATATGAACATTTGAAAGGAAAGATTCATGCGATCTCAAGAGCTACGGTTTATAATACTGTTTCTCTGTTGAGCGAGAAGAAAGTTATTAAAGAGATAATTACTCCTTCATCTATAAGATATGATTTTGAATTTGTAGAACATCATCATTTTTATTGCACCAAATGCAAGAAGGTTTATGATGTTTTTGAAGCTCTTCCAGAAGTCCCGAAAATTGATTCAGTTGAGGGCCATAAAGTAATGAATATTCAGTATTGTTTAGTTGGAATATGTAAAAATTGTTTAAATGGAGGTGAGTAGTTATGGGTATACCATTGATTGGTGAGAGGATTCCAGAATTTGAGGCAGTTACTACGAAAGGAGTTATTAAATTTCCAGATGATTTTAAGGGAAAATGGGTTGTTTTGTTCAGCCATCCTGCAGATTTTACGCCTGTTTGTACAACTGAATTTGTGGCATTTCAAAAAAGATTTGATGAATTTCAAAAATTAAATACTGAATTGGTCGGGTTAAGTATTGATCAGGTGTTTTCTCATATCAAATGGGTTGAATGGATAAAAGATAAGCTAGGTGTTGAAATTAAATTCCCTGTTATTGCTGATGATAGAGGAAAGATTGCGGAAATGCTTGGTATGATTCATCCTGCAAAAGGTACTAATACAGTTAGAGCGGTCTTTATAATTGATCCAAAAGGTATTTTAAGAGCTGTTTTATATTATCCTCAGGAACTTGGTAGAAATATGGACGAAATACTAAGAATGGTGAAAGGTTTCCAAGTAATTGACGAAAATGGAGTAGCTTTACCGGCAAATTGGCCAAATAATGAATTGGTTAATGATGAAGCTATTGTGCCACCAGCATCAACAGTTAAAGATGCAGAACAAAGGACAAAGGAGTACGAATGTTTTGATTGGTGGTTCTGTCATAAAAAATTAAATAATAAGTAAAATTATAGTATAATATATGTGTGACTTGTAGGAGCGGGAGTCTCCCGCTCCATAAATTAGAGAATTTTTGGAGGTGGATATTTATGAAAAGGTACGTTTGTACAGTTTGTGGGTATGTTTATGATCCAGAGGTTGGAGATCCCGATAATGGAATAGAACCAGGAACACCATTTGAAGAATTACCAGAAGATTGGGTATGTCCAGTTTGCGGGGTGCCAAAGGATCAATTTGAGGAGGAATAAGTTATGGTTAGAAAAATAGTAGAAAATGTGTACTTTGTTGGAGCAATTGATTGGGACAGGGAGCTTTTTGATGAGTTGGTTCCTCTTCCTAACGGGACAACTTATAATTCTTACATAATAAAAGGGACTGAAAAAATAGCACTAATTGATACAGTTGAGCCAAGAAAAGAAGAAGAATTTATGAATAATCTAAAAAAATTGAATATTCAAAAGATAGACTATGTAATTTCAAACCATGCAGAACAAGATCATTCTGGATTAATTGGAAAAGTTGTGGAAAAATTTGGTGCAAAGGTTGTTACAAATAAAAAATGTGCAGATTTTTTAAAAACTCACATTCATATTAAAGGTGAAGATGTGATAACTATTGAAGATGGTCAGGAGTTATCATTGGGTGATAAAACTTTAAAGTTTATATTTACACCATGGACTCATTGGCCTGAAACTATGGTTACTTATTTAAAAGAGGATAAAATACTTTTTAGTTGTGATTTATTTGGATCACACCTTGCAACAAGTGAAATTGAGCAAGTGGGTGATGAGAAATTACTTGAGATGGCCAAGAGGTATTATGCAGAAATTATGATGCCATTTAGAGTTCCAATGAAAAAAAACATTGAAAAGGTTGAAATGCTGGATATTGAAAAGATTGCACCAAGTCATGGTCCTGTCTATAAAAATCCTAAGTTGATAATTGAGGCATATAAAAAGTGGATAAGTAATGAAGTTGAAAATGAGGTAGTTATATTGTATGTTTCAATGCATGAGAGCACAAAAAAGATGGTGGAATATTTATCTGAAAGTTTGATGGACAAAGGTGTAAAAGTAAAATTGCACAACATTGTAAATGCAGATATAGGAGAAATAGCAATTGATTTAGTAGAAGCATCGACAGTTGTTATTGGAACTCCAATGGTTTTAACTGGTGTTCATCCGATTGCTGCAGGAGCGATTTATTTGGTAAATGCTTTAAGACCAAAAACAAAATATCTTGCAATAGTAGGTTCATATGGTTGGGGCGGAAAGTTTATCGATGAAATAAAGTCGATGTTATCAAATCTAAAGGCTGAACTATTAGAACCGGTAACGGTTAAGGGTTTGGTTGATAGTGAAGGATATGAAAAGTTAGAACACTTGGCAAAAGAAATTGCTGAAAGAAACTTAAATTAAAAGGGGAGATAGGTATGTTAAAAGATAAAATGGCAGAAGCATTAAATAAGCAAATTAATGAAGAATTGTATTCGGCATATTTGTATTTATCAATGTCAGCATATTTTGAAGATATGGGATTAAAGGGCTTTGCAAATTGGATGAAGGTCCAAGCTATGGAAGAAAAAGATCATGCAATGAAGGTATATAATTATTTAGTAAATCAAGGTGCAAGAGTTAAATTGTATGAAATAAAAGAGCCACCATTTGAATTTGGAAGTATAAAAAATACATTTGAAGAGGTACTCAAACACGAGCAACATATTACAAGAAAAATTAATGAGTTAGTTGATATAGCCGAAGAGTTAAAGGATAGGCCAACATTTAATTTCTTACAATGGTATATTGATGAACAAGTTGAGGAAGAGGAAAATGCAAGAGAAATACTTACTAGATTGGAATTTGTCGGAGATAATAAAAATGCTTTATTCATGCTTGATAGAGAATTAGCACAAAGACAATATGTCCCTCTTAACATGAACAGGGAGGGATAATATGGAAAAAGAAAAAGTACTAGAGGTTTTAAAAAAGGAAGGTAAACCGATGAAAACAGGGGAAATTGCTGAGAAATTGGGAGTAGATTCAAAAGTAGTTAGTAAGCTCATTAGTGAGCTTAAAAAAGAAGGAAAAATAGAAAGTCCAAAAAGGTGTTATTATGCACCAAAGGAGGGATAAGTATGACTGAAAGAATTCAAGTATATAAATGTGAAAAATGTGGTAATATAGTAGAAGTTCTTCACGAAGGTGCAGGAACCTTGGTTTGCTGTGGAGAGCCCATGAAATTGCTTGAAGAAAAGACAGCTGATACATCAACAGAAAAACATGTACCATTTATTGAAGAAGTGGAAGATGGATATAGAGTAAGAGTTGGCGAAAATGCTCTTCATCCTATGGAAGAAAAACACTATATAGAATGGATAGAATTAATTGTGGATGGAGTAGTTTATAGAAAGTTCTTAAATCCAGGTGACAAACCCGAGGCTGAATTTAAAGTGGCCAAAGGAAGTGAAGTACATGCAAGAGAATATTGTAATGTTCACGGTCTGTGGAAAAAATAGTTTTTAAAAATTGAAATTATCCCCCAGCTAATTAGCTGGGGGATTTGTTTTACCAATTAATATATATACCTCCACCATAATTTAGATTTTGATCAATATAAAGTACAGCTCCAAAATTATTGTGGAAAAGTTTTAATCTTCCAGAAATAATTTCTAGTGAATCATAAAATGCTGATATATCTATGAATACATTCTCGTCAATGTAATACTTTAATCCAATTCCTATTTTCATGTATAAATTTGAAAGAATATTATTCAACTCCATTTTTTCTAGATTTAACGGTTTATCGATATTAAATTCTATATAAAGTGGATTTATTGAAAATTTATCTTCAAAAAAGATATTTGTTTCAGTTGCTTTTTGAATATTTATTTTTCCTCCTATCCAAAAATCGTTAATAGGATTAAATTTTGCACCTAAGTAAGAAGAAGCGTTTTTTTCAAAGAACATTGATAAATTTTCAGTTGAAATAGACATTAAAAGGTTTTGGTTAGAGAAATATGTTAAATTAAAGGAATTTTTAAGGGGGAGTTTTAATTTTTCTATTTTATAACCACTAGATTCATAATTTATCTTTTTGATATTTGTTATAACAATAAATTTTCCAAATTTTCCCTCTAAAATTTTTCTAATTTCTCCCTCATTAGCAGGAAATTTTGTGCTTGCTGAATCATTTTCGGTTGAAATTTCAAAAATTATTTCTGAATTATTAACACTTGCATTTAATTTTATTGAACCATTAACAAATACTTTTGGATCATTTCCTGTAAAAAATCCAAATGTATTCAATATGTAATTAAATTTACTTGTATATGGAAGAGCTTCTAATAGTTTTTTAGTATCTATATTGTAATTTTTTAACTCTGAGTTTTTAATGTAGTAAATAGCATAAGAAATAATAGTATTATTTTTCGCACCTTTGTCGATATTTTCTAAAAAGTTTTTGTAATTATTCCACAAATCATCAGGGCAATAAACAATGATGTTGTTTCCGACAATATAGTTTTTAAATGGAATTAGTTTTGATAATTCTTCTGGAGATCTAAATTTTGGAGTGTATGTATGTGATTTATAATATAGTATCGATTGATCAGTTATTATAAAATAGACATCATTAATTTTTTCAAATGTATAATTAAAATTTGAGAGTATAACATTTAATGCTGTTTCAATTGAAACATTGTAGAGTTCTACCGTAACTTTTCCATTCAAGTTTTCAGGAAAAATTATTGATGTATTATATAGGGTTCCTAATTGTATGAGTGCATCTTTTATATCCATATTTTCAAAATAAACATTCTTAGTTATTGAAAAAGCATAAATTGTTAAGAACAATGCTAATATAACAATTATTATTTTTTTCATAGATTTTCACCTGCCAATCTTGCTTTTATGAATATTACTATATTTTTCTTTCTTGATGTATATGTACTATTTTTAAAAAGATTACCAATTATGGGAATATCTTTTAAACCTGGGATTCCGCCATCTTGTTTTGTAACTGAGTCAAAAGATAGCCCAGCTATATAATAAGGTTGTTCGTATTTTATATCTAAATTTGTTTCAACTGAGGCACCAACTGGTGTAAATGTTGAAGAATTTTGTATAAATGATTCCACAACGGATTTAAGTGTGAGATTTGCATGATCTGCAAAAACATATCCAGAAATAATGATTTGAGTGTTGATCTTTTTTTCAACATAAGTGTTATCTTTGCCAAGAGTAAAACCAACAGTTGTATATCCTGTAATTTGTGCCGTAGAATTTGATTTTAATTTTAGTGTTCCTTCTGCTAGAACCTTTGCATTACCAGAACTTATCAAAGTATCCATTATAATATTAAAGTTTACATTTAAAGGATTTAAAGATAATTGTAAATTGCCATTATTGTAAGATGTGATATTGTTTTCTTCGTTATTCCAAGATATACCAAATTTTATAAAATCGGATTCATCTATTTCTATTATTTTAACTTGGATTTCTGCAACAGGTATTTGTTTGTCTATTAGAGTTATTGTTTCAGCAATTTGGGATGCTATTTTTGCAGGGGCATATATGAGGACTTGATTTTTATTGGGTGTTTTGTATATATAATTTGTCATTACCTTTGGTAAAGCATTGTAGAGGTCATCAAAGGTTATAAATCTTAGATTTAAAAGATATTTTTTTGAAATTAGTGCAAAATTAGGACTATCAGGATTTGCAGTACCAACAAAATATACATTGTCTATTTTGGTCCAGTAATATCCAAGAGGTAATAACATTAAATCAAGAGCTTTTTCTAAAGTTATATTGTAAGCTTCAACACTTATGAAACCAGATATTAAAGGATCATATATTATGGAAACGCCTTCTTGCATTCCCAGTTGATTTAAAGCATCTCTTATATCTGTTTGATAAAAATAGATATCAACAGAAAAAGCTAATGTAATTAACGATATTATTAAGATTGCTAAATATTTTTTCATTTTCTAACATCTCCTATATTTTTTTTATATTTATAATCAGTTTCTCCATAAATTTTGTACATTATAAAAGTACTGTTCTTGATGATTTCATTGTAAGGTATTTCAAGAAAAACTTTTTTAATTTCACCTGGAAATAGTATAATTTCATTGGTTAAATCATTTGATTGAAGTTTTTCAGTTCTTATGACCTTAAAAGTTACTATTGTATTTCCCGTATTTTTTACATTTAAAGCAAACGTATTTGTTGAAACATCTGTAATTAATGAGTCTATATTTGGTTCTAAGTTACCATATCTTAAGACTATTTTTGGATTTTTAAAAAGGCTAATTTCATTTTCACTATCGATATTAATTTTAAAAACATTATCACCATCTTTAAGTTTTTCAAGTCTACTATCAAATTTTACAAAACCGTTTATTTTTGAATAAGGAGATAATCTAATTTTACCAGGTAATATATTTAAAGCTTTCGAAATTGTAGAAAGACCAAATTCAGTTGATAAAGGCGAAAGATTTTGAATTGTTATTTTTAAATTTTCAATTGTTCTTTTTACATTTATTAAAATTATTTCAGGATCAATCATTACTGCAACTCTATCAGAAGATTTTCCTTCGATTTTTAGCTTTTTAAAAGCTGTAACACGTACATTTTGAGATATACCATCCATTTGTATTTCAAAATCTCCTTTCGGCAATACATATGGAATAAAAAATTCAAAATTATTAGCCCTATCTGGAAAGACAACAAAATTATTACTATTTAATGGTATGGAAGTGATGATTCTGTTAATCTCTCTGGAGATAAGCCTCATTTCCCCATTAAGAGCTAACACTGCGTTACCATTATTTTTTACATTGATATCAATAACTGTTCCAAAGTTGCCATACTTGTCAATAAGAGTTTTTGAAGCAGTTGTAGTTAGATCGTATATTGACACATCTTGAATTTGTGCTTTGATATTTTTAACAGTTGGAAAATCTAATATTATAAGTGAAATGTAGTCAAAAATTGTTTCAAAAACTTCCGATTGCTTTCCCTTTTGTTTAAAATGTATTGCGCCAAATGCTTGTGCTCCTTTAAAACCTGAAGGAATATTTATCTTTATTGGATAGTCAATTGATTGACCGGGTTGTAAAATTAAATGTGTGCTTTCAATTGTAATCCAATCTTTAATACTAAATGCATAATTTGGGATGTCATAGAGATATTTGGAGCCTTCTATTACAAAATCTGATATTTCGACGTCAACGTCTGCTATACTAGGACTATTGTTTGCAACATTAATTGTGAGCTCTATTGTTTTTTGATTTGCTTCAACATTTAACCTGTTTACTAAGGGATAAATAGTTACAGCAAAGTCAATTGAAGAAAATAAAGCAAATAGGATTAAAATGGTAAAAAGTGTTTTTTTCATTTGAATGCCCCCTATGTTTTTATTTGAATATATCATATATTAATTATATCAATTTCACGGTTAATTCTAAATCAAAATTAAGTTCAAAAAATCCCATATACTCAAAGTATATGGGATTTCACATTTAGGTGATATTTGCCTCTAGAAAGAAACGGTAGGGACAAAAGTAAGGCTAAGAACTACAGGATAATCGCCAGCAGGTAAATCAGGATCGATACTATTAATGGTGAAACCTATAACATAAAGTCCATCATCAATAGGATTTGTAGGGACAAATGGGTTACCATCTTTTGTGACATAAACATCTGCATCTATGTAAGCATCAAGTCCATTGTAATCTGCATATGGAATTACATTAACAGGAGCATTGGAGTCAAGAGTGAAAGTTAATACATCAACATCACCTGTTTGAGTATAGTCACAAATATCAAAATCAGCGATTAACCATTCATAATCAAGATCCATCCATTGATGGACATAGATTGTAATAGAAGAATCAATAGTATATTCTTCCCAATCACAGCCAGGTACATGTACAGAAGTTGCATCGGCAAAAATAAATAAAGCAAATAAACTTAATAAAGTAATTAACATCTTTCTCATAGTTTCCCCTCCTTAGTTTTTGTGGTTACCAACTTACTGTAGGATTAAATGTGAATCTTACTGGTAAATGATAGACACCAGCAGGTGTTTCATATGGTCCAGGATCAGAAGTTACAGTGTTTACTGTGAATAAAATTGAGCCTTGACTTACAAGTGGTAGATTTACAGGTATTGTAGTGTCTGTACCCATTCTTGTTAAATCTCCCATGTTATAATTAAATTGAAAATAACTATCTTGATTAGATACTGCATCAATCGATTTTACAAAGAAATAGATTGATATGTTTTCTAATATTTCTAAAAATTCATTTCTAAAATGTGGATCAGGAAAATCTACTGAAACTTGAACATCTGCATTTGAAAAGTATTCAACAGACAAAAGTACAAAACCGTCATCAAAATACTGGTCATTTGTTTCTTTATCACAGATATGGTAAGGAGTTGCATCCCATGTTAAATCTATCCATTGATAAACTCTAACGTCTATAGTATTACTTAGCTCAGTACTGGTAGAAGTACATCCAGAGACATGGATAAAATTACCTTGAGTAGTTGCAAGTAAACTTATTGCTAACAAACTTAACATAAATATTATGATCTTTTTCAAAATATTCTCCTCCTTTCACTGATATTTCACCACTTTACAATTGGATAGAATTTAAACTCAATTGGTATAGTATACTTTCCAGCGGGTATAGTTTTAGATTTTTTGCTATTTTTAAAGAGAAATTTGACTATTCCATTGTTTGAAAGTGGTGTAAGAACGTAATTGTCTGAACTATAACATTTGCTACCTGTGTACCAAAAATTTGCTGTTTGAAAATTGTTGATGTAGGATTTAACTGATACAAATATAAAATTATCTATTATTGTTTTTGGATAAGAAATTACTAAAAATACTAAGTAGTTTGATGAATAGGTCATTTTTAGAAGTAGACTATTTTGGCAGTTGCTTTCTTCATATGTATTACATAGATTATATTTGAAAGTTTTAATCTCGGTATTTATTTCTGGAGGAACTTTTATGTTGACTTTCCCGATAATATGGTTATTTGAAAATGAAAGTAATGAAACAAAAATAAGTAGTAGAATTTGTATTTTCATGATAACTCCTTTCTTTTAAGGAGAAAGTATCATTTTAAGAATCCAAGTAGTCAAAGTTTAAACTACTTGGATATGTTTTAGTTATCTCTAGAAAGAAACGGTAGGGACAAAAGTAAGGCTAAGAACTACAGGATAATCGCCAGCAGGTAAATCAGGATCGATACTATTAATGGTGAAACCTATAACATAAAGTCCATCATCAATAGGATTTGTAGGGACAAATGGGTTACCATCTTTTGTGACATAAACATCTGCATCTATATAAGCATCAAGTCCATTGTAATCTGCATATGGAATTACATTAACAGGAGCATTGGAGTCAAGAGTGAAAGTTAATACATCAACATCACCTGTTTGAGTATAGTCACAAATATCAAAATCAGCGATTAACCATTCATAATCAAGATCCATCCATTGATGGACATAGATTGTAATAGAAGAATCAATAGTATATTCTTCCCAATCACAGCCAGGTACATGTACAGAAGTTGCATCGGCAAAAATAAATAAAGCAAATAAACTTAATAAAGTAATTAACATCTTTCTCATAGTTTCCCCTCCTTAGTTTTTGTGGTTCTTATAGAATTATCTTACCTTTCCTCCTTTCTTAAAAAATTATTTACATAACAACAACACTTTTTTTGTCTTTATTTTTCTTCTGTAAATTGATAATACTACATTAATATAAATTAAAACCTGAGATGTAATCAAATTATCACTCAATATAAAATTAATTATATAATTTACGTGATATAATTAGCTTGAAAGAAGGTGAGAGCATAAAAGTTATTACATTTGGAGATTTTTTAATTTCAGAGTTGAAAAACACACATTTTTCTCCTAAAGAGTCAGAAATTCTTGCTTTTGTTATTTACAAAAAACATGTAAGTGTTGAAAATATATTAGAAAATGTGTGGGAGATTGATCAGATGCCATGCCGCAATGATATAACAGTATTTTTTTCTAAAATAAATAAAAAGTTAAAAAATATTGCAAGATTAAATACTAAAGATTCTATAGTTTCTGTTATGTCTAATAAAATAGAAACAGATTTTGGAAATTTTGAAAGATTATCTTTGGTTTCTTTGGATAAAAAAGATACAAAGTCTTTAAAAAAAGCATTTGATATATACAATGGAGATTTTTTACCATCAGTTTCCTCTGATTGGGCTTTATCAGTAAGGATGTATTATAGACAAGCATTTTTTGAAGTGGGTAAATACTTGGTTTATAGTGAAACAAATGTATCAAATGAAATGATGTATTTAAAAAAGATGATAGATTTGGGGTTGGATTATAACGTGGTAAAATTGATAGTTGAGGAAATAGAAAAAAGATATGAATTTGATTTAGTCTATGAGGATTTTTTTGACTATGTATTGTTGAAAAATAAGCTGATGAGATTTTCATCATATATAGGAATGGTTATAATTTTTGACAAAGAATTTCCTTTGGAGGATAATATAAGAAAAGGAGATATTATTTTAAAAATAGATACCTTAGCATATAAAATATTAATTGAGAGAAATTGGAAGTTATCAAAAGAAAAAGATGTAGAACTTTTTTTAGCAAAACTAAAAGATGAAAATGCAAAGATAAAAAAAGTAGAAATTATTTAAAGTAAGGAGGAATCATTTAAGATGTTACTGGTTTCAAAAGAGTTTACATTTGATGCAGCACATAATCTTGTAAAGTATCATGGAAAGTGTGAAAAGTTGCATGGGCACACATATAAACTAGTAGTTACCGTTGCTGGTGAAAAAGATGAGGAAGGTATGGTTATAGATTTTTTAGAACTAAAGCGTATTGTTAAAGAAAAAGTTTTAAGTAAATTAGATCATTCTTATATAAACGAAATAATTCCACAACCAAGTGCGGAAAATATTGCTGAGTGGATTTGGAAACAATTAGAGACGGAATTAAACAGTGAAAGATATTTTCTATATGAAATAAAGGTATATGAAACGCCTACCTCTTACGTAACATTAAAAAAGAAGATGTAAACTACTTTTTTATACTTTCGGATAAATCATTAATTAGTTTTGCAATAGCGTAAATTACAACTAAAAATTCCAGTCTTCCAGTAAACATTGCAATAGTAAGGGTCCACATTGCCCCAAGGGGCATATTTGGTGAAGTAATTCCAGAAGATAGCCCTACGCCATTCATTGCAGAAGCAAATTCAAACATAGATTGAGTTAGGTTATAACCATATGAGCTTAGTATTAAACTTCCAACGAAAAATGTAAAAAAATACATTGAAAAAACTAGAAAAATTTCTTTAATATCTTCATTCGTAATGAAATTTTTATTTTGCCCTTTCCATGCAGATATTTTGGTAACACTTTTTGATGGCAGAAGAAATTCCTTTACAGAATGTAGTAATACCTTGATAGTTACCCAAATACGATATTGTTTTAATCCACCAGCGGTTGAATCCATACCGCCACCGGCCATCATCAATGAAGTAAGTATAAACATTCCTAAGCCAAAATTGATCCATAAAGGATTTGTTAAATCCACTGTTGAAAAACCTGTACCAGTTAGTGCGGATGTAGTCTGAAATAAAGACTCCCTAAAGCCCTGTGAAAAGGTAGAAAATACTTTTCCAATACCGTTAAAGGCCATTATTAAAGAAAAAGTAAATATTGTTGTGAGCATTAACCAAGGTTCACCATTTTTAAAGAAGGCCTTAAAGTTTCCTTTCCAGAGTGTATAATGAACTCCAAAACCTGTTCCACCTAAAAACATTAGAATGATTGTAACTATTTCAACTCTTAAGTTATTGTACTCTCCAATACTTGCATTCTTTACGGAAAAACCACCTGTTGCAAGAGCAGTTAATGAATGGTTGAAGGCATCAAACAAAGGCATTCCAACTATATCAAGTAGTACTGTTCCTAAAAATGCATAAGTTATATAAATGAGGGTAATAATCCTTGCTGAACGCTTTATGTTTGGAGCAATGTTATCTACTCTACCTTCAGCGTGATATAGACCAAATCCTTTGGGGCCAATGACAGAGCCCATCATTATAAGTGCAAAACCAGCTCCACCTATGAATTGCATTAGACTTCTCCAAACAAGTATTAATTTTGAAACTTTTGAAACATCGGTAAACATTGTCAAACCAGTCGTAGTAAAACCACTTGTTGATTCAAAAACTGCTTGTGAAAAGGTCAAGTTTTCAACTAGTATAAAAGGGATAGAACCTATTAAAACAACAAATAACCATGTGAAAAATACAATAACAGCTCCTTCACGAACTGTAACGGTTGTTGAAGAAACATCTTTTGTAGCTTTAAAAAGAATGTACCCAATAAAAAAAGACAAAAAGGCTGATAATAAAAAGGCATAAGAATTTTTTAATTCATTTGGATAGAATATATTAAATACTAATGGAAAAAGTATAATAATTGTGTAATACATTAAAACTAATCCTATGTTATGAATAATTAGTTTGTACTGTTCTTTTTTTCTCGGCATACTTATTCACCCGTTAATATATCTAGGATTTGTTCTTGAGCAGTTGGTAAACTTACAATATATAATCTATCTCCAGCATTTATTTCAGTATTACCATGTGGAATTATAACTTTTCCCTTCCTTAGTATACCACCAACAACACATTCATGAGGCAAGTTTAAATCCTTTAATAATTTTCCAACAGCTTTTGAGTTTTCAGGTATGTCTATTTTTAAGAACGTTAGTTTTCCTTCTTCAACAGATAAGAACTGTTGAAGTTCTTCCCCAAATAACAAATTTTCTACAGCTTTTTGAAGCATTGTGGTAGTACTGACAACTGCTGTAATTCCTAATTTTTCAAATAGTTCTATATTGTCTGGATTATTTACCAGTGTCACAATATTTTTTACTCCAAAGATCTTTTTTGCAAATTGTGTGATAATAAGATTTTCTTTATCTTTGTTTGTAAGAACAACTATGATATCATCTTCTTCAATATCTAATTGTTCTAGGAGCTTTTTCTTTGAAGCATCACCATGGATTACTACAGCTTTTAGATCTCTTGCAAAATCCTCACATAATTTTTGATCTTTGTTTACTAAATAAGTTTTATATCCTTTACTTGAGAACGATTTTGCAAGGAAATATGCAATTTTTTCACCACCGATTATGACAACTTTCATAAACTTTCACCAACCAATATATTTTTTAAATCACCAATTAGAAGCATAGTAGGTGATACAACATCAATGTTGTACTCTGAAAATAGAACGCTATTTTCTGGATCATAAATTCTTGAAATTATATTTTTTGCTCCAAAATAATATTTACATTGTAGAGAGATTAAAAAATTTGTATTATCATCTTCTGTAAGTACAAATACATAATCTGCTTTAGAAACCTTGGCATTTTCGAGGACATCTTTTTCAGTAGCATCCCCAATAATTGTAAAACCAGTAAACTCAGGTGACAAATTCTCGAATGACTCTTGATTTTTGTCTATTACAACGACACTGTGCCCGATGGATGATGCCATACTGGCAATATTCCCGCCTACCTTACCACAGCCTATAATAACAATAAAAAATTCATTTGTTTTCTTCATCTTTTTTCACCTCAATGTTTTCATCAAGAGACTTTGCGGCATTCAAGTGTTTATTCGCAAGTTCCATATTTCCGCGTTTTTTAAGTAATTCATACATAAGGTAATGTGGTATTGGTGAAGAAGGTGACAGACTAAACATTTTTTTAATAAGTTTTTCTGCTTTATTTAGATCACCAGAATTTAGAAATTCATTTGCCATTCTTAATGCTTTATCGAAAGATTCTTTAGGTTCATCAATTAATTCTTTTACCTTTGAAAGTAATTCTTCTTTGGTAAAAGGTTTTGAAAGAAAATCAACACGTTCGAATTTGAATAATTCAGATAAAATTTCTGGTTTTGTATATGCTGACACAATTAAAATAGGTGTATCAATTGCTTTTTCCCTTAATGCTTTGACAAGTTCTATGCCAGACTTTCCAGGTAATTTTAAATCAGAAATTATAAGATCATAGTTTATATTTTTTTCAAATATGTTTTTTAAAGCTTCTTCAACTGTAGATAGAGAATCATAAGAAAATTCTTCCAAAAATTTTTCAATTAAAAATCTTACATTTCTTTCATCATCAATTATAAGAATGTGTGGCATTTAATTACCTCCTGTAAAAGAAAAACTAGGGGGACTCACCCCCTAGTTCTATATTATATCACTTGTTTTAAAATTTTTCCAAGTTCTATGAAACTTTCCTTAAGACTTGCGCCTCCAACTAGTCCACCATCTATGTCTGGTTGTACTATTAAACTAAAGAAGTTATTTGGTTTAATGCTACCACCGTAAAGTATTCTAACTTTTTCGGCTCTTTCTTTTGAGTACATTTTTGAAATAAGTGACCTTATAAAGCTATGAACTTCCTGAGCTTGAGCTGGAGTTGCAACTTTTCCTGTTCCAATAGCCCAGACTGGCTCGTAAGCTATAATTATTTTTTCAATGTCCTCTATATTTTTTAATCCTTTTTTAATTTGAGTTTCAACTACTGCAAATGTAAGGCCTTCATCTCTTTCTTCAAGTTTTTCTCCAACACAGAAAATAGGCGTTAGACCAACTTCTATAGCTTTTTTTATCTTTTTGTTAATCATTTCATCTGTTTCTCCAAAGATGTTTCGTCTTTCACTATGACCTATTATTACATACTCAACACCAGATTCTTTTAACATTTTCCAAGATATTTCTCCAGTGTATGCACCTTCATCTTCAAAGTACATATTTTGTGCTGCAACCTTAATATTAGAATCTCTTAGAATTTCGTGTACTGCTGGTATCGATATGAAAGTAGGAGCGACTATAATATCAAATTCTTTTTCACCATGAAATGCATTTAGTAATATTGATGCAAAATGTGCAGATTCAGTTGGGGTTTTGTGCATTTTCCAGTTTCCAGCCAATATTAGTTTTCTATTTTTTTTTTATTTGCAATTGATGCTATACCAGGTAATTCTTTTCCTTCTAGGAATTCGAGAGATGCTCCACCACCTGTTGAAACGTGTGATACTTTGTCTTTAAGTCCAAATTTTGAGATTGCTGCTGCACTATCTCCACCACCAATGATTGTAATAGCTCCTTTTGATGTTTCTTCAGCAATAGCAATTGCAACTTCTTTAGTTCCGTTTGAGAAATCTTCTATTTCAAAAACTCCCATTGGCCCATTCCAAACTATTGTTTTAGCACCAGATATACTATTTCTAAAGAGTTCAACTGTTTTAGGTCCAATATCAAGCCCCATCCAACCTTCAGGAATACCATCTTTAATATCAATTGTTTTTGTTTCAACTCCTGCTTCAATTTTTTGAGCACATACAGCATCAACTGGAAGAACTATTTCGGTCCCCTTTTCTTTTGCTTGTTCTAAAATTCTTTTTGCAAGATCTAACTTATCATCTTCAACTAGTGATGAACCAACGTTGTATCCAAGAGATTTTAAGAAAGTAAACATCATAGCGCCGCCGATTAAAATTTTATCTGCTTTATCAAGAAGGTTTGTTATAACCCCAATTTTGTCTGAAACTTTTGCACCACCTAATACAACAACATATGGTTTTTCAGGATTAGTTGTAGCTTTAGATAAGAATTTAATTTCTTTTTCCATTAAAAATCCAGCAACACTTGGTATATACTGTGCAATTCCAACATTACTTGCGTGAGCTCTGTGGGCTGTTCCAAATGCATCGTTTACATGTATATTGGCAAGTTCAGCCCATTTTTTCGCAAGTTCTGGATCATTTTTAGTTTCACCTTTGTCAAATCTTGTGTTTTCAAGTAAAATAACATCTCCTTCTTTTGCATTTTTAACTTTTTCATTTACAATTTCTCCATAAAGTTCTGGAATGAATGTAACCTCTTTTCCAAGAAGTTCGCTAAGCCTTTTGGCAACAGGTGCAAGAGAAAACTCAGGTTTTCTTTCGCCTTTTGGTCTTCCAAGGTGTGAAAGTAAAATCACAATAGCACCGTTTTCAATAGCATGTTTTATTGTTGGAAGTGCTTCAACTATTCTTGTATCATCAGTAATTTCTCCATCTTTCATAGGAACGTTAAAATCAACTCTCATTATAACTCGTTTTCCTTTTAGATCTATATCTTTTATTGTTAATTTTTCCATATTTTATCCCTCCCTGTTAATTTTAATAATGGGGGCAACACGGCCCCCATTTATGGAAAAAGTTTATTAGTTTTTATAATTTCTTTTCTACTAATTCAAGTGTATCAACAACTCTGTTTGTGTATCCATATTCGTTGTCATACCATGAGAATACGTTTACCAATGTTCCGTTCATAACTTTAGTTAATGTCGCATCAAAGATTCCAGCAAATCTTGTTCCAACAATATCACTACTTACAATTGGTTCAGTGTTGTAACCAATAATTCCTTTTAATTTACCTTCTGTAGCTTTTTTGATTACCTCATTTACTTCTTCAGCTGAAGTAGCTTTTTCAACTATTACACTTAATCCTGTAAGTGAGCCATCTGGTGTAGGAACTCTTATTGCCATTCCATCAAGTTTTCCCTTTAATTCAGGAACAACCACTGCAACTGCTTTTGCAGCACCAGTTGTTGTAGGAATTATGTTAACAGCAGCTGCTCTAGCTCTTCTAAGATCTTTGTGTGGTAAGTCTAAAATTCTTTGGTCATTAGTGTAAGAGTGTACTGTAATAAGGTGACCAGTTACTATTTTAAACTCATCATTAATTATTTTTGCAATTGATGCAATTGAATTTGTTGTACAAGATGCACAGGAAATGATATTGTGTTCAGAAGAAAGTTGTTCTTCATTGCAACCAAAAACTATTGTAATATCTTCACCTTTAGCAGGAGCGGTAATTACAACTTTTTTTGCACCTGCTTTTAAATGCTTTTCAGCACCTTCTCTGTTTCTAAATACTCCTGTAGATTCTACAACAACATCTACACCTAGTTCTTTCCATGGAAGATTTTCAGGATCTCTTTCTGCAAAGATTTTAATTTCCTTACCATCGATTATAATAGAGTTTTCTGTAGCTTTAACTTCATTAGGTAGTACTTTGTGTACTGAATCGTATTTGAAAAGATGAGCTAATGTAGCAGCATCGGTTAAATCGTTGATAGCAACAACTTCAATGTCACTATTGCGGCGTATAAGTTCCCTAAGAACTAATCTTCCTATTCTTCCAAAACCGTTGATAGCTATTTTCATACTTTTCCCTCCTTTTTATATGGTCCTCGTGAAAAATTTTACTATCTTTTTTTAACAACCAATCAGTATTTTTGATAAAAATTTTGTTACAGTTAAAAAAGTAGTTCTATATTATGTACCATCTTTAAATCAATAAATATAACACCTATTGCTGTTTCAATTAAGAAGCTATTAGATTCAAATTTTAAAATTTTCGCATATATTTTTGCGCCATCTTTAAGTGTAAAAAGAGAATTATATTTTGAGTTTTCAGGGAAAATCACTTTTTCAATCAGGTTAGTTGGAATTGATATAATTCCACGTTCTACGATAAATGTTATTATATCACCAAGCCTGGATGAAAAGACAGCTGAAAAAGTATCACCATTTTTTAAAGTTACTTTTAATTTGTCGGTTTTTCCAGGAACAACAGATGTGTTTTGTGAAAGATCTAGTTCTGTAGAACTTTCAATGAAATTAATATATTTTATGGCCTCTCTACTTGAAAATACAAAAGTTCCGCTATCTGGTAAAAGAACTGTTCCGGAGTTTCCATCAAATTTGGTTAATTTTCCAGGAATTCTTATCCACTCACCTTCATTAGGTTCTATCCATACCCCAGAAGTTGGTGTAGCTTGTTCGTCAAAGTAAACTTCTTTTACAATATCGGTGTAAGAAACGATTTGGCCAACTAGAGATTTAATACTTAAAACACCAGAATTTATTGTTTGAATTTCCCCTTTTATTTGGCTTCCATCTTTTAATACTACCGTATCAGAAAATAAAATACAGGAGGTAATTACAAAAAGAATTAATATTAACTTTTTCATGTGATCCCCCTTTTCTTTATAGGTTATAATTTACTTTTACAAATATTGAGAGGTCAAATATTGTTTTATTTTCATCTGACGGAGCATAATATGGCTTTTTAACATTATCGTTTACTTCTTCAACTAATTTTAAAACATTGAGTATTTTTTCCAGTTTAATGAATCCGCCTAATTCCATTATACCAAATTTTTTTGATAAGTTTAAAGATAAAAGGAAGGTCTTTTCGATTTTCCCCTCATTTAAAAGATTAAATCCACGTTCATATGTTGAACTATTCTTCTCTGTCCAAGGATTTATTGGCGACTTTGTCCCAGAAAGAATAAATTCAAGAACTCCACTTAATTTAAAATCCTTTGAATATTCAAGACCTAATAAAAGTGCAAGATTATTTTCACCATATTTGTATCCAATGTAATTATCCTTATAGTCTATTATACAATTTTTTATTTTTTCAACTACAAAGTAAGTATATCCATAATATAGAGGATTTCCTGAGTCAGCTGAAGGTTGAAATGTGTATTTTGTTGCACCAGCACTGAATATTTTAGCTTTCAGATAATTATTTAAATTGTATGTTCCTCCAAAAGACCATGCAATCTTATCAACTGTTGGATTATCCGGGTTAAAAAATCTATTTGCATTAAAATCATCTATGAGTATTTGTGCATATAAATATTTTTCAAAATCTTCATATGTTGCAAAAAATCCCATTAAAGAATTGTCATTAAAACTTCTTATTCCATTGTATGAAACATTTTCATGGTAGTATTGTACAAAAAAGTTTGGTAAAGGATTAGAAAAATATTCAAAATCGAATAACCTGTTTACATATACTGAAGCTTCTTCATATCCAAATGTAAAATTTCCATACTTTATGGCATAATATTTTAAGTTTAATCCCTTATCAATAGAACTTTTTGTTGACAGATTTAGGGGCACAAAATCATCATATGAAATTAAAATATATCTTGATTCATACTTAAAATTATTATCTTCAAACTTAAAAGAAATAGTTGGCTTTGAATGTCCAAGAGACGAAATAAATAATGAATACGGAGAGTTAACAATATCATAGTTTTCTAAATTTCCAAATGAGATTTTTACGTTATTAAGGTTTAAACTTACTCCGGAATTTTTAAATTTTATGTAATAATCACCGTAGAATTCTTCGTAAAAAACTGGAAATTTTCCATCGTTTGAAAAAGTCATTTCTACAAAAAAAGAAAAATTATCGTTTTGATATTTAATGGCAGGAGTAAATACATTTGAAAAGTACTTATTTGTATCTGATGTATATATTATATTTTCATACCTTAATGAAAATGTTGTTGCAAATATTGTTGATGTAAGTATTAAAAATATTAGAAAAAGCTTTTTCACTTTAGCCCCCTCTTTCTTAAAAAGTTTTAGATTTTATTTGCAATTGAAATTAGATAATCAACAGTATCTTCAAAGTTCATTTTTTCATCAACGGATTGCCTTAAAAATTTGTTTATTTCATCAATTAATTCTATTGCTTTATCAATTTTTGGATTCGTACCTTTTTTGTACGCTCCAACATCTATTAAATCCTTTGCATCGTAATAGGTGGCAAGAAGATCTTTAATTTTCAATGCTGCAATTTTATGTTCTTTTCTAGTAATATCATTCATTAGCCTGCTTACACTCATTAAAATATCAATTGCTGGATAGTGAGCAGATTCTGCAAGTTTCCTGGATAATATTATATGACCATCAACAATACCCCTTACAGTATCCGATATAGGCTCGTTAAAATCATCTGATTCAACAAGAACAGTATATATACCGGTTATGCTTCCTTTATCAGAATTACCAGCCCTTTCTAATATTTTTGGTAACCCTGCAAAGACGCTTGGTGGATATCCCCTCGTTGTAGGAGGTTCGCCTGTTGCAAGTCCCACTTCTCTTTGTGCCATTGCCCATCTTGTAAGTGAGTCAACCATTAAGAGGACGTTATAACCTTTGTCCCTAAAATATTCTGCTATAGAAGTTGCTGTAAGTAATGCCTTAACTCTTAGGAGAGCGGGTTGATCAGAGGTAGATACAACAACAACTGAGCGTTTTAAGCCTTCTTTTTTTAGATCTTTTTCAATAAATTCCCTAACTTCTCTTCCTCTTTCACCGATTAATGAAATAACATTAATATCTGCAGAAGTATTTCTGGCAATCATTCCAAGCAATGTACTTTTTCCAACACCACTGCCTGCAAAGATACCGATTCTTTGACCATAACCTAATGTTAAAAAACCATCGATTGCTCTAACTCCAACAGAGATAGGAGTAGTAATTCTTTTTCTAATTAATGGATTAGGAGCTTCTCTTACTATAGGTATTTTTTCTTTTGTGTATATCTTTGTACCATCAAGCGGTCTTCCAAGAGAATCTATAACTTTTCCGAGTAACTCTTCAGAAACAGGTACACTAACATATTCACCTGTTTTTAATACTTGACAACCTTTTTTTAGACCACTTATGTCTTCTAATGGCATTAATATTATTCCATTATCGTTAAAACCAACTACTTCAGCGAGGGTCTTTTTGTAGTCGGTGATAATTTTACATAATTCACCTAAAAAGGCATCTGGCCCTTTTGATTCTATAGTTAATCCGACAATCTTACTTACTGATCCTATCTTTTGATAAGGATTAAAATTTTCAATTTTCTTTTTTAAAAGTTCTAATCTATTCATTGTTTAATACCTCATCGATTATTTCATTTATTAATTTTATTTGAAAATTCAGGCTGGTGTTAATAGTGCCGCTTTCTGTTTCGGCTATAACGCCTGAATGAACATTATTGTCTTCTATTATTTCTATTCCTCGGTAACGTAAATGATTTAAAGTTTCCTCATCGAGCAACTTTATATCTTCTGGATTTAGGTAAAGCTTTACGTTTTTCATTCCTATAATATGCATTAAAACTTTTTCAAGTTTTCTTTTTGTTACTTCTTCATCTATTTCTTTTTCTAAAAATTTTTGAATTATTGTTTTTATTAAATATAACATGTCGTTACTTAATTCATTAACTTTTTTTTCTAGCTTTTCTTCAAAATTATTGCTTATTGAAATGATTTTTTGATTAAGGTCATTTATTTTCTGATTTATTTCTTCGAGTTCTTTATTTTTTATTTGTGATATTTCGCCTAATGCTTTATTTTTTATTTCTTCGGCTTCTTTTTTTGCAGATTCAATAATATTTTTTGCGTTTGTTTTTGCCTCATTAACAATTTTTATAGCCTCTTTTTTGGCTTCTTCAAGAAGTATATCTTTTTGAATTTCTTTATTATATTCACTTGATAAATTTTTATTTTCTTCAATATTTTCACTCTTTATTAATTGAGGAGTATCTATATAAACGTATCTTTTTTTTATGATCATATTTAACACCTCTTGAAAAGAGACTGGTGCAAAAGCACCAGCCCAGATAATTAATATTCTAGTTTTTTAATTCCTTTTTCAATTATTTCTTTAGTATCTCTTGCAATCATTAATTCTTCATTGGTTGGGACAATAAGAACTTTAACCTTGGAGTCAGGAGTTGAAATTACTCTTTCTTCACCTTTGACATTGTTTTTCTCTTTATCTATCTTAATACCAAGGTAGCTCAAATAGTTTTCACAAATTTCTTCACGTGTAATTGGTGAGTTTTCTCCAACTCCAGCTGTAAATGATATAGCATCAACTCCATTCATTGCCGCAACATATGCGCCTATATATTTTGCAATTCTATACTCGTAAATATCTAGTACTAACCTGCATAATGGATCATTTTCAAGAGCTTTGTCTTCTATATCTCTCATGTCTGAACTAAAGTTGCTTGTAAGTCCTAACACACCACTTTTTTTGTTTAAAATTGTATAAACTTCTTCAGCACTCAAACCTTCTTTTTCCATTAAGAAAGTTACAATTGAAGGATCTAGATCCCCAGAGCGAGTTCCCATAACTAAACCTTCAAGTGGTGTGAATCCCATAGATGTATCTACACTTTTCCCATTCATTACTGCTGCAATTGATGCTCCGTTTCCTAAGTGAACAGTTATAATTTTTGATTTATTGTAGTCTAATCCGAGTATTTCAGCAGTTCTTCTTGAAACATATCTGTGGCTTGTTCCGTGGAATCCGTACCTTCTAATTTTGTATTTTTCGTAATATTCATATGGAATAGCATATAGATAAGCTTTTTTAGGCATTTTAGCATGGAAAGCAGTATCAAATACAGCTACATTAGGCACTCCAGGTAAAAGTTTCATAATTGCTTTAATTCCCATTAGATTTGGTGGATTATGTAGTGGAGCAAGGTATGAAAATTCTTCTATTGCATTTATAACTTCATCATCTATTAAAACAGAACCGGAAAATTTTTCTCCACCATGAACAACTCTGTGCCCAACTGCATCAATTTCTTTAAAGTCTTTTATAGCACCCATTTTTTCATCTTTTAGTGTTTGAAGAACGAGCTGTAATGCTTCATCATGATTTGTCATTGGATGTTCTATAACAAATTTTTCGCCGTCTTTTTTATGTACTATTCTGCTTCCAGGGATTCCGATTCTTTCTGCTAAGCCTTTACAAAGAACTTTCTCGTTATCCATATCCAATAGTTGGTATTTTATAGAAGAACTTCCACTGTTTACAACTAATACAATCATAACTTTGCCTCCTTTTCTTTTTTTATATAGCTTTACCAGAAGCACCTAAAAATTCTAATCTATCCATAACAACATCTTTTACAAATTGCATTCCTTCTTTAAAGTATTTTCTAGGATCAAATTCTTTAACGTTTTCAGTTAGATTCTTTCTTAAGCCAGCAAGGAATGCTATTCTTAAATCTGTATCAGTATTTACCTTATTAATACCAAGTTTTACACATTTTTTGATTTCTTCTGCTGGAACGCCTTTAGCTCCACCAAGATCTGCACCATATTTTTCAGCAAGTTCAACATATTTTGCAGGAACACTTGATGCCCCATGTAATACTAATGGGATATTTGTTAGTTTTTTAACTTTTTCAAGCCTTTCAAAATCTAATTTAGCTTCACCTTTGAATTTGAATGCTCCATGGCTTGTTCCAATTGCTGGAGCAAGAAAGTCTACTCCTGTTTCTTCAACAAATATTTTTGCTTGCTGTGGATCAACAAGGACATTTTCTTCAGCAGAAACATTATCTTCAATACCTGCAAGTTGACCTAACTCTGCTTCAACTGAGACACCAGCTGCATGAGCCCATTTAACAACTTCTTTAGTAATTTTTAAATTTTCTTCAAATGGTTCGTGTGAAGCATCGATCATTACTGAAGAATAACCAGCTTTAATTGCTGCAGCAATGTATTCTAGATTTTTACCATGGTCTAGGTGTAATGCAACAGGAATGTTTAAAGTATCAGCATATCCTTTAACTAGATTTACAAAAAATTTTGCTCCTCTAATTGGATCGCCATTTCCAGCATATTTTATCGCACCTTCACTTGTTTCAATTATTACAGGTGCATTTTTTTCTACTGCTCCTTCTAAAATTGCGATAAGGAACTCTAAGTTATTAATATTAAATGCTGGAACAGCATAAAACTCTTTACTAGCTTTTTCTAAAATATCTTTAGTGTTTACATACATTTTAACAACCTCCTATCTATTTTAGTTATTCAATAAAATTATAACATTTTTTGTAAAATGAGTGGAGCGGTAAGCCGGATTCTGTTTATGGAGGCATCTATCTTGGGAATTTGTTACCAAATTCCTCAAGCGGTCTACCCGGGTTATAGGGCGGGCCACCCAAACCCTGCTTGACCTTGCTCCGGGTGGGGGTTGCCAAGCGTATGGATTACTCCATACCTGGTGAGCTCTTACCTCACCGTTCCACCCTTACCACAGTGGTGGTTTTCTTCTCTATGGCCCTGTCCAGGGATCACTCCCTCCGGACGTTATCCGGCACCCTGCCCACGGAGTCCGGACTTTCCTCAGCTTTAAAGCTGCGCCTCCTCGCTCCACTCATTTGATAATTACATATTATTTGTGATAAAATATACTTTGATGGATAATTATAGATATTATTTTCTTTGGGTTATTGTGTTTTTGATTCTTTTTATTGGAATTTATAACGATTTTCATGTTAAGAAAATAAGTGCAATTGATTTTAGCCATAAAAACTCAATTGCTTACAAGTTTATTTTACCATATAAAGGTGATTTATGGGTAGTTTCTAATAGTGGAAAAATTGTTGATATTGTTGAAGACTACAAGATTTTAAAAAGTTTACCGGTAATAGTTATTCCTGAAGAGTTTGTAGATGACTATTCTGGAAAAATAAAGCAAAATTTTTTTAAAAAAATACCAGAAAATATACCAGATTTCGTGTATGAGATAAATTTTAATGAAAATTATATCGTTTTGAATAATAACGCCAAAATATATTTTA
The DNA here is from genome assembly GCF_014201655.1 of Thermosipho japonicus. Taxonomy (NCBI): domain Bacteria; kingdom Thermotogati; phylum Thermotogota; class Thermotogae; order Thermotogales; family Fervidobacteriaceae; genus Thermosipho; species Thermosipho japonicus. The sequence continues at coordinate 225,601 of NZ_JACHEX010000001.1, read as the reverse complement.
ATGAAAATTTTGATTTTCAAATGTATTTTGAAAAATTGAAAATAGTGTATAACTATATTGAACCGTTAGGAATTTACTATATTTCGGATGAAATGTTAGTTAAAGCGAGGTGAAAGGTATGGGAAAATGGGATCCAGTAGTTTCAATAGATATAGGTAATGACAGCATTAAGGGGGTTGTTGTAAATTATTCTAATGAAGGAAAGGAAGTTGTTGCTTATTCAAATTTAAAATCTAAAGGTATAGAGTCCGGGGATATAAAAGATGTGGTCGCCTTGAACGATGCAATGAATCAGATAATTGAGAATTTAGAAGAGCAAATTGGTAAAACTTTAAAAGGTGATTTTTTGGTTTCCTCAAGCGTTGGAAATTTTAAACTTCAAGAGATTAGAGAAGAATTACTTTTGACTGAAGGAGATAATTTAGTAACTGTAAATGAAAAGCATGTTGATGAAATTAAAGAACTTGTTTTGAATACTGCACTTGGCGAAAATAATTATGTATACCATTCATATATAAAGAAATATATTTTGGATGAAAACAAAATAGTATTTAATCCAGTTGATATGAGTGCAAAAAAATTAGAGGCAGTATATTCCATCATAATGGGGGATAGCATTCACAGAAGCATAGTTGATTATGCTACTAGGGAGACTTTGGGAGAAGCAGATTATTATATTTCTCCGATTTCAGCAGCTGAGGCTGTTTTGACTAGTTTTGAAAAAGATAGCGGGGTAATGCATGTGGATTTAGGTTTTTATTCTACAGTTGTAACCATATTTTTAAATAATGCTCCTATAAGATTTGTAAGATTACCTAAATCTATGAAGTATGTTGTTCTTGATATTGCAAAAATATTAAAAACTTCAATTTATGAAGCAGAAAGGCTATTAAAGATATATGGAATAGCAATTTTTCAAAATATAGAACCTTCTATTATAGAATATAAGGCCCTTGATGGAAGAACTACGCTTGAAACAAACAGAGAACTTCTTGCACGTATAATTTATGCAAGACTTAGAGAAATATTTTTAAATGTTAGAAAAATTTATAGAGATGCAACAATGGATTATAAAGAATTTAGAGATTTGGGGATTCCTGGTGGAATAGTTTTAACAGGCGGTGGTGCGAAAATACCTAGAATAACTGATGTTGCTGCGGATGTAATGAAATGTTCCGTAAGGGTTGGAAGTTTTATAAATACTGAAGAGTTTATAATTGAGGAAAATGAGCAAATTTTGTCTGATCCGCAGTTTGCGGCAGCCTTTGGAAATATACTACAATTTGAAAAAGAAGAGGGTATAGATACGTTAAATAAACCGAGAAATAAGTCATCAAGTGCTTTTTCAGAATTTCTGAGAAAATTATTTAAGGGGGAATAATGTATGGGATTTTCGGTAAAAAGGGAAGAAGTTTTTTCCAAAATAATGCCAAAAATAAAAGTTGTAGGTGTTGGTGGAGCAGGTTGTAATGCTATCAACCGTATGATTGAATTTGGTATAGATGATGTAAGTTTTGTTGCTGTTAATACCGATGCTCAGGTGTTGGAAGTGAGCAAAGCTGATGAAATAGTCCAGATTGGTGAGAAGTTAACGAAGGGGTTAGGAGCAGGAGGTAACCCAAAAGTTGGTGAAGAGGCAGCACTTGAAGATAAAAAGAAACTGGAAGAAATGTTAAGGGGAATTGACATGTTATTTATAGCAGCTGGTTTTGGAGGTGGAACTGGCACAGGAGCTGCACCAGTTATTGCTGAAATAGCCAAAAGTCTAGGTATTTTAACCGTAGCAGTTGTAACTACTCCATTTTATTTTGAAGGTGCACCTAGATGGAAAGCTGCAATGGAAGGAGTAAAGAAAATACATAAAAACGTGGATACTTTAATTAAAATAAGCAATAATAAGCTACTTGAAGAATTATCATGGGATATTCCTTTTGTAGAAGCTTTTGCGAAAGCTGATGAGACCTTATATCAAGGTATAAAAGGTATTTCAGAACTTATTACCAAACGTGGAATTATTAACCTTGACTTTGCGGATATTGAATCGGTAATGAGAAATGCAGGAGCAGCCATGCTTGGTATTGGTGTTGCAAAGGGTGAGAATAGAGCAACTGTTGCTGCACGTAGAGCACTTGAAAGTAAACTAGTTGAACATCCTATTGAAAATGCAACCAAGTTGATTATGAATATTACAGCATCAACAACCTTTAAGTTACATGAAATGCAAGAGGCTGCAACGATTATCAGGCAAACATGTAGTGAAGATGCAGATTTAAAGCTTGGAATAATTGTTGATCCAGAAATTCCAGAAGATGAATTAAGAGTCACGCTTATAGCAACAGGACTTGAAAGAGAAGAAGATTTTCTTTACAGCGATGATGATATTCCCGCTATATTCAAATTTGGTTTGGAGGTAATGGGGGATGATGGAGAAAAAGTATAAAAGATTGGGGGATATTTTAATTGAAAAGGGGATAATTACTGAAGATGATTTAGAGTATGCACTTAAAGTTCAAAAAGAAACTAGGAAACCTATTGGAGAAGTTTTAGTTGAACTTGGATTTTGTACATGGCAGCAAATCGTAAAAGCTTTAGCTGAACAATATGAAGTAGGTTTTTTTTCTGAAAAACCTACTATAGATCCTGCACTAAATCTAAATTTGAAGAAAGAGTTAATAGAAGAATTGAGGGTTATTCCAATTAAGGAAGAAAATGGTAAGGTAATAGTTGTTACTGATAATGTATATAATCTTTCTTTGATTAAAAGGAGATTAAAGTTTTTGCTAAGTAAAGATATAGAAGTCTTTTTGGTTGCTCCAAGCATATTTGATGAACTATTAATGGATATGAATGCTGAAAAAAAAGTTGATTTTGATGTGTCTGAAGAGCTTTATAGCGAAGAAGTTAACGAGGAAGAGGAAATAAAAATAGAAGAATTAGAGTCTGAAGAAACGCCGGTTGTTAGGTTGGTTAACAATATTTTAAATCATGCAATAGAACTAGAAGCAAGTGATATTCATATTGAGCCAATGAAAGGGAAAAATGTGATAGTCAGATATAGAATTGATGGAGTTTTGAAAAAAGTTACAGAATATCCAAAAGCGAGTCATGGTTCAGTAGTTGCAAGAATTAAGATTATGTCTAACCTTGATATTACTGAAAAAAGGATTCCTCAGGATGGAAAATTTTATTTGAACATTAATAATGAACAGTATGATTTTAGGGTTTCTACAATGCCTTCTGTTAATGGTGAAAAAGTTGTCTTAAGAATTTTAAGAGTGTCACAATCAAATAAAAAATTGGAAGAATTAGGTTATAGTGATTATAACTTTAAAAGAATTAGTGAGTTGATAAAACATCCATATGGGATAATTTTGGTAACTGGGCCAACAGGTAGTGGAAAGAGTACTACGCTTGTTGGAATAATAAATTCTCTAAACCATGAGGGAGTAAATATTGTAACAGCAGAAGATCCAGTTGAATATACTATTGAAGGTGTTACTCAATGTCAGGTAAATCCGGAGATAGGTTTGACTTTTGCAAGGTATTTAAGGGCATTTTTAAGGCAAGATCCTGACATTATAATGGTTGGAGAAATTAGAGATAAGGAAACTGCGAATCTTGCTATTGAAGCGTCTCTTACTGGGCATTTGGTCCTTTCGACTTTACATACAAATACAGCATCGGGTGCTGTTGATCGTTTGTTGAATATGGGAATTGATCCAAGTTTAATAAGTTCTGCGTTAATTGGAGTAATAGGTCAGAGATTAGTAAGAAAAGTATGTACAAAATGTGCACAAAAGGAAAAACTTGATCCTGAATTTGAAAGCATTGCTAGAAAACTCTTTCCAGAATTAGAGCCATATGCGTACAAAGCAGTTGGCTGTGATGCTTGTAATGGTACGGGTTATAAAGGTAGGACTGCTATAAATGAAGTTTTAATTGTTAATGATGAATTAAGATATTTGATAAATAACAGAGCATCAATTATAGAAATTACTAAAGCTGCAAAAAATAATGGAATGAGAACGCTATTTGAAGATGGATTGTATAAGGTTCTTAAAGGAGAAACAACTATTGAGGAAATTTTAAGAGTAACTGGTGGTAGCAATGAAGAATGAAAATTATCGAAAGAAAATAGAAGAAAAAGAAAGAAAATTAAAAGAAGAAATACAGTCATATAGACGAAGAAGTGTTTATATCCTTTTCTTCAATGTTTTTTTAGTTGTTGTGTTGTTCATTTTATTTAATAGTATAAAGGGGAAAGATACAACAATTGTAGATGGTTATCAAATAGCTATTAAAATGCCTTCAGAAATTTATTCTGACGAAGAAGTCCAATCGAAAGTTTTTTTGATAAATACTAGAAATTACAAAAGAAATTTTGTGATTGACAGATTCAAATTTCAAATCTTAAGAGAGAATGCTCCAGTGTATAATTTCTATTATGATTCTACAATAAGTTCCACCATAGACAAATTAGAAAGTATTTTAGTTTTTGACCTTTCTCGTGAAGTATCTTTAAAGAACTTAAAATCTGGAGTTTATACAGTAAGTGTAGAAATGTATTTAGATGGTAAATTGATAAAGAATACTTTTAATTTCTCTGTAAAGGAGGAGATTCTAAAAGAAATAACTACTGACCCATATTATTCTATTGGTGAAAATATTATTCCACAGTTAGTTATTGAAAATAAAACTGCAACAACTGTTGTTTTAAATCCAACAAAAATTGAATGGACACTTAATAATAAAACTTATACGGATGTATTTTCTCAAGAATACAGTTTAAAGCCAGGAGAAAAGATGTTTTTTGAATCATCAAATATTTTCAAAATAAATAAAAAGGGAAGTTATAATTTAAAATGTACAATTTACTCTAAAAGTGGTATTGAAACTATTTCTAAAAATATAAATGTTATTGAAGTTCCAGAAAAAAGTTTAAAAGATCTAGATCTTAACATTTATTCTGATGAGTATGTTGTATCTGGTAAAAAGGTGAACTTCAATTTCGAAATTTTAAATCATAGCGAGAAGGAGAGATATTTATATTTCAATAAAGTCGTTATAATTATTCCCAAAATAAATTATTCCTATGAGGTAAGTAATGTAAAGGTCCTGCTTGGAAGATATGGAGGTTTGAATTTGGTTACTTTACCTTTAGTATTTCCGGCTCCAGGAAAATATGATGTAATATTTAAACTTGATGCTGGAGAAACAATATCTAAAGTGTTAACTTTACAAGTTCCATGATATAATTATTTAATGAAATGATAAATTAATATAGGAGGTGTTTTAATGAAGGACCCTATTTTAAAGGAAGCAGAATTAAGGATGAAAAAAAGCGTAGAAGCTATTGATGAGGAATTAAAAAAATTAAGGACGGGAAGGCCATCACCAGCTCTATTGGAAGAAATTAAGGTTGATTATTATGGAGTGCCTACTCCTATAAATCAGGTTGCAACTATTAATGTTACAGAAGAAAGATCATTGATTATTAAACCTTGGGAAAAGAACCTTTTAAGTGCTATTGAAAAGGCCATTCAAGCAAGTGATCTTGGATTGAATCCGACAAATGATGGAAATGTTGTAAGATTAGTTTTCCCAAGTCCTACAACTGAGCAAAGACAAAAATGGGTAAAAAAGACAAAAGAAATTGTTGAACATGGTAAAATTGCTATAAGAAACATTAGAAGGGATGTTATTAAAGAACTGAAAGAGATGACAAAAAACGGTGAAATTTCAGAAGATGATGAAAAAAGACTTGAAAAAGAAGTTCAAAATTTAACGGATAAATATATTGAGGAATTAGATAAGCTATTTGAAAAGAAAGAAAAGGAGATAATGGAGTTTTAATTATGTTGAATCATATAGCTTTTATAATGGATGGAAATGGAAGATGGGCAAAAAGGCAAAACAAGCCTAGAATGTATGGGCACTATGCCGGTGCTTATAAAATTGAGGAAGTAGTGAGGTGGTGTGCTGAGTATGGTGTAAAGTACACCACCTTTTATGCATTTTCAACTGAGAATTGGAAAAGACCAAAAGGTGAAGTAAATTTTATTTTTGGGCTTTTGCAAAGTAAAATTGGTGAATTTTATGAAAGAATGAATAAGGAAGGTGTAAGGTTAGTTTTTAGTGGAAGATTAAAAGAATTAGGTGAAAAAATATATAATATTTGTATGGAATATCAGGAAAAAACTAAAAACAATGATAAAATAGTTGTCAATATGGCATTAAACTATGGAGGTAGAGCCGAAATAGTAGATGCAATAAAAAAGATAATAGATTCTAAAATAAATGATATAGATGAAGAAAAATTTAGAGAATTTTTGTATTTTCCAGATATTCCAGATCCAGATTTAATTATTAGAACATCTGGTGAAATGAGACTAAGTAATTTTTTAACTTGGCAATCGGCATATAGTGAACTTTACTTTACGGATGTTTTATGGCCGGATTTTTCCAGGGAAGATTTAGATAGGGCTATTGAAGATTTTAATAAAAGGCAAAGACGTTTTGGGGGGATAAAGTGACTAAAGAAACTAAAGTTCGTTTAATTTCAGCGTTAATTGTGGCACCATTTGTGGTTGCTTGTTTTATTTCGTACCAAAGTTTGATAGGACTTGTTTCGGCAATTGTCTTACTTGCAAGTTCTGAGCTTTTGTTTGCAACATTAAAGAAGTACAGAAAAAATGGAATATTAGTTGTCTACATTGCACTTTTATCTGCATTTCCTTTGCTTTTTGGAATTTGGTTTTTAGAGCAACCTATGGAATTATTAAGTGTTCTATATATAATTGGAATTGTATTTACATTGTTTGTTGTTAAAAATAAAGAAATTGTAATGGAATTTTTTGGAGTATATTCAATTTCATTTATTTATATATCAATGAATCTTTCATTTTTTATTCCATTGTATAAGTTTTATGGGGCAGCTATTGCACTTTTAACTTTAACTTTAAGTTGGGCTTATGATAGCTTTGCATATTTTTTTGGATTAAGTTTTGGAAAGCACAAGCTTTCAAAAGTATATAGTCCTAATAAGAGTTATGAAGGGTTATTGGGAGGAATTTTTGGTACATTTGTTTATACTCTTATTTATTTTGTGATTGTAAATAACTTTTCTAGTTATAGTATACCTTTGTGGTATTCTATAGCTTTTGCAATAATTACAGGGGTAATGGATACAGCTGGTGATATTTTTGAATCAGCTATTAAGAGAGCGTATGGATTAAAAAATATAGGGCGTTTTATGCCTGGACATGGTGGAATGTTGGATAGAATAGATGGATTATTGTTTGTTGCACCTGTTATTTATATATTTTTAAAACTATTTAGTTAAAATAAGGAGGTTGCTGCATGAGAAGCGATGAAATAAGACGATTATTTCTAGAGTTTTTTGAAAAAAAGGGACATAAAATACTGCCGAGTGCCTCTTTGATACCTGATGATCCTCAACTTTTATTTACTATTGCAGGAATGGTTCCTTTTAAGCCTATTTTTTGGGGAAAGGTTGATCCTGTTTATACTAGAATTGCAACTTGTCAGAAATGTGTGAGAACTACTGATATAGAAAATGTTGGAAAAACTCCAAGACATCATACATTTTTTGAGATGCTTGGTAATTTTTCATTTGGTGACTATTTTAAAGAAGAAGCTATTGAGTGGGCATGGGAATTTGTGACTCAAGTTTTGAAGATTCCTGAAGAAAGATTGTGGGTTTCTGTCTATAAAGATGATAATGAAGCATATGAAATTTGGAGAAAAATTGGTGTTCCCTCTTCGAAAATTTTGAAACTTGGAAAAGAAGATAATTTCTGGGGGCCTGCTGGTCCTACGGGGCCTTGTGGACCTGATACTGAGATTTTTTATGATACTCAAAGAGATGTTCCTACAAGTGATGGAAAAGAGCCAACACCAGCGAACACAGAAGGTAGATTTGTAGAAATTTGGAATCTGGTGTTTACAGAATTTTATCAGGATGAAAATGGTAATTTACTTCCTTTGAAGAGAAAAAATATAGATACTGGAGCAGGCCTTGAAAGAATGGCAGCTATGATGCAAGGAGTTTATAACAATTTTGATACGGATTTATTTGCTCCTATAATTGAGGGAATTTGTAATATATTGAATGTGAAATATAAAAAAGATGAAAAGATAGATGTTTCTATAAGGGTTATTGCAGATCATATAAGAGCTTTAGTCTTTTTAATTTCAGATGGGGTATTTCCTTCTAACGAAGGTAGAGGATATGTGCTAAGAAGAATTTTGAGAAGAGCTGCAAGACATGGAAAATTGTTGGGAGCAAATGCACCTTTTTTACACAAATTGGTAGATTCTGTTGTTAATAAAATGGGAAAAGTTTATCCTGAAATTGTTGAAAAGAAAGATTTTACTAAAGAAATAATCTTAGGTGAAGAAAAGAGATTTTTACAGAACCTAAATAAGGGTTTAGAATTAGTTGAAAAAATAGTCCGTGAAAATAATGGAAAGATAAGTGGAGAAATGGCTTTCAAATTATATGATACTTATGGATTCCCACTAGATATTTTAAGAGATTTAGCAGAAGAAAACGGATATGTTCTTGATGAGCAAGGATTTAATGAGTATATGGAAAAGCAGAGATTGCTTGCAAAGAACGCTGCAGGTGATATTGAATTTACAAAAAGAACAGGTTATGAAGATTTGAAATTAAAAAGTGAATTTGTAGGTTATGAAAAATATGAGGAATATTCTAAAGTTCTTGCAATAAAAGTATCTGAATTTGTTAATGAGGTACAAGACGCTGATTGTGAAATTGTATTAGAAAGAACACCATTTTATGCAGAAAAAGGTGGGCAAGTATCTGATACCGGAATAATTAAGGGGGAAAATGGAGAATTTTTGGTCGAATATGTCTATTCACCAACAGAGGGAATAATAGTTCACAGAGGAAAGTTAAAAGGCAAATTATCAGTAGGTGAGAAAGTTTATGCAAAAATTGATATAGAAAAGAGAAAAGCAACTGCAAGAAACCATACAGCAACACACCTTTTACATGCGGCATTGAGAAAGGTTTTAGGTACGCATGTTAGACAAGCTGGTTCATTGGTCGAAAGTGAAAAGCTTAGATTTGATTTCACACATTTTAATGCACTAAGTTCCGATGAAATAGAACAGGTTGAAAAGCTGGTAAATAATGTTATTCTTGAAGCTATAGACGTTATTGTAGAAGAAAAGGACTACGATGAGGCAGTTAAAGAGGGAGCAATTGCATTATTTGAAGAAAAATATGGAGATAAAGTTAGAGTAGTAAAAGTTGGCAATTTTAGTGAGGAATTATGTGGTGGTACTCACGTGAAAAATACTGGAGAGATAGGTTTATTTAAGATAATTTCAGAAGGTTCAGTGAGTGCTGGAATTAGAAGGGTTGAAGCAATTACTGGTTTAAATAGCTTAATGTATTTGCAAAGATTAGAAAATAATTGGTTTAAAGTGAAAAATATTCTTGAAGTTAATGATAACGAAGTCTTTAGAAGAATTGAAAATATGAAAGAAGAGATAAAGAAGTTAAATTCTGAGATAAAGAGCTTAAAACAGAAGATGGTTGACATAGACAGTATTTATAAGAATAAGAAGGTTATTAACAATGTAGAGTATATTGTAGAGAAGTTTGAAGGATTAGAAGTTGATGTTTTAAGGGATGTAGCAGACAGATTGGTTGATAAAGGAGTAGACCTTGTAATATTATTTGATAAAGTGGGAGAAAAAGTTGTTTTAATTGTTAAGAAGAAAAAATCTAATCAGTTGTTACATGCAGGAAATATTGCAAAAGAACTTTCAAAGGTTTTAGGTGGTGGAGGCGGTGGTAGGCCAGACTTTGCACAAGCCGGAGGTAAAGATTTCGGTAAAGTGCAAGAAGCTATAAAAAAGCTTGAAGAAATTTTAAGGGAGTGTTAGCATGTTTAAAAGATACGACATGGGGATTGATTTGGGTACTGCAAATACATTAGTTTATGTCAAAAATAAAGGTATAGTTGTTAATGAACCATCTGTTGTTGCTATAAATGTAGAAACAGATGAGGTTTTAAAAGTTGGGAATGAAGCGAAAAATATGATAGGTAAAACGCCTGCTTATATAAAGGCAATTAGACCTTTAAAGGACGGAGTAATTGCAGATTACAACGTTGCACTTGCAATGCTTTCCTACTTTATTAATAGGGCACAAAACGGATTTTCTTTGTTTAGGCCATTAGTTGTTGTAGGTGTTCCAGTTGGAATAACTGAAGTAGAAAGTAGGGCAATACTTGAAGCAGGAAATGAAGCTGGTGCAAAAAGGGTTTTTTTAATAGAGGAACCTATGGCAACAGCAATTGGAGCAAATTTAAATGTAGAGGAACCAACTGGAAATATGGTTGTTGATATTGGAGGAGGTACAACTGAAATTGCAGTAATTTCACTTGGGAGCTTGGTTACTTGGACTTCTATTAGAGTTGCAGGAGATGAATTAGATGATGCTATTATTCAATATGTTCGTGAAGTGTATAGGGTGGTTATAGGTGAAAGAACTGCTGAAAGAGTTAAGATAGAAATAGGCAATGTTTTCCCTGACAAGGAATATGATGAACTTGAAACATCAGTAACAGGAATAGATTTATCAAGTGGTCTTCCAAAGAAATTGGTGTTAAAGGGAGGAGAAATTAGAGAAGCTTTGAAACCTATAGTAATGCAAATAATAGATTCAACTAAAGCAACACTTGAAAAAACTCCTCCAGAATTGGTTGCAGATATAACTGAACGTGGAATAGTTGTTGCAGGTGGAGGTTCGCTTTTGAGAGGAATAACAACTTTAATTGAAAAAGAAACAGGAATAAATGCAATCGTTGCAGATGAGCCAATGACATGTGTAGCACGTGGAGCAGGTATGGTCCTTGATAAAGTTTCAATTCTTTCGAGATTGAGGAGGAATGAATGAATAAGGTAGAAGTAATTTTGGTGTCGTTGCTAATTACGTTGTTTTTATTCTCCATAAATTTTATTTTGGATGGTAAAGTAGTTGAAATTACGGGGGAATATTTTAGTGTTTTTTCTAAACCTTTTTTTTCATTAAAGATGAGACTTGTGAATACTTTTGAAAGTAAAAATGAATGTAAAGTAATTATATTTAATGAAACGAAGAATGAGCTTTTACCTTTATCTTACACAGAAAAGGGAATATATTTCTATAGAATAGAATCTCCTGGAGTAATATTGACAGATGATAAAAAAATATTAGGAATAGCAAAAAAAACAGGAAAGTTTATTTTTGTAAAAAAATGGTGGTATGATAGTGTTGAAGTAACAGTTGTTACTGATAATTTTGAAGTAGAAGGATTTTTGAAAGAAGGAAAGCTTGAAGTTTTTGATAATGTTCAAATAAATAATGCAAAAATATTTTTATCAAAAAATACACCTTACGGTTTGGCACTTATTAAGATGGGAATTTATCTTGCTGAAATAAAGGATGGAGTATTAAAGTTGAATTTACCAGATATAAAAACAAAGAGGATTTATTTTATTGTAAATGATTATATTAAGAATAATTTGGGAGGAGATAGGGATGAGTGAATACGAAAAAATGACAAGAGAAGAGTTGATAGCAAAAATTAAAGAACTTGAAGATGAAGTTTTGTTTTTAAAATCGAGACAAAATGAACTTGAAGGACTTTTAAATGAATATTCAGAGATAGTGAAAAAGCAATTTGAAGCTTTTGACGATTTTATTAAGGATCTTGGAACGAAAAGAATGGTTGATCCACTTACTCGTGTATATTCAAAAGAACACATTTTAAAATTGATAAGCTATTATCATCAAAAAGCATTTGAAGAGAATTTTGAATATGCGATAGTGATGATCAAACTTTTAGATATTAATAGTAAAGAGGACTTTGAAAAAGAACAGATTATAATTACATTAGGTAAAGTTCTTAGAGAAGCAGTAAGAGTGCCACTTGATAGCATAGGAAGATATTCTTATGACTCTTTCTTGGTACTTTTAACAGAGATTACAAAAGAAAATGCTGAAACCGTAAAAAATAGGATAGAACACCTTATTGAATTGAAAATTCCAGATGTAAAATTTGAAATTAAAATGGCAGTTTATCCACATGATTCAACAAGTTTAGAAGAATTATTAAATATAGTAAAAGCATAAAGGATGATAAAATGGGATATTTTAAGGTAAAAAATTCAATATTAAATGGAAATGTAAGAATTTCTGGTGCAAAAAATTCTGCATTACCTATTTTAGCGGCTACTATATTGAGTTCAGAAAAATTAGAAATTGAAAATGTTCCAGATCTTTTAGATGTTCAGACAATGATAGAAATATTGAGAAAAATTGGAAAAGAAGTAATATTTGAAAATAATAAAGTTACTTTAAATGGAACAGTAGAAAATCATGTTGTTCCATATGATTTAGTTAGAAAAATGAGAGCTTCTTTTAATGTCGCAGGCCCGCTTGCTGTTATTCTTGGTGAAAGCAAAGTTTCACTTCCAGGAGGCTGTGCTATAGGAGTCAGACCAGTTGATTATCATATAATGGGATTTAAAAAATTGGGTTTTGAAGTTGAGATAGCCCATGGAGAAGTATACATAAAAAGGGGAAAAAAGGAAAAAGAAGTAATTATTAATCTTCCATTTCCAAGTGTTGGTGCAACGGAGCATTTAATGACAACTGCAGCTTTAATGGAAGGAATTACTGTTATAGAAAATGCTGCTATGGAGCCAGAGATAGTTGATCTTCAAAATTTTTTAAATTCTTTAGGCGCAAAAATTCAAGGAGCGGGAAGTAGAAAAATAGTAATTAAAGGGGTTAATTCATTAATTGGTGGAAGATACAAAGTGATGCCAGATAGAATTGAGGCAGGAACGTATGCTATTGCAATAGCTGCAACTGGGGGAAAGGGTTATATAGAGGAAATAATCCCAGAACATTTGGAAATATTATGGGAAGTTCTTAAAGAAACAGGTACGAATGTAATCATTGAAAAAAACAGAGTTTTTGTAGATGGAGAAGGTAAAAAGAGTGGGATAAATATAAATATTCAACCTTATCCTGGTTTTCCTACCGATCTTCAACCACAAATCTTAGTTTATCTTTCATTGGCTGATGGTGTTAGCATGGTTGTGGAAAATGTTTTTAAAAATAGATTTCACCATATTGATGAACTTGTTAGAATGGGAGCAGACATAAGAGTTGTTGATGGTACAGCTATTGTCAATGGAGTAAAAAAATTAAGTGGAACCAAAGTTGAAGGAACAGATTTGAGGGCAACTGCTGCTTTAATAATTGCTGGTCTTGTTGCCGAAGGTACCACTGAGGTTCATAATGATTTTCATGTTTTAAGAGGTTATGAAAATATTGTTGAAAAAATTAGATATTTAAATGGAGAAATTGAACATATAGTTTGAGGTGATTTTCTTTGAAAAGAAAGTTGTTATTATTTGTATTAGATGTTTTTGCAACCGTTATTGCTGGTATAGCAGCTTTGTTTATAAGGTTTGGATTTGATTTTGTTGAAATGGATAAGTATAATGAGTCTATCTATTTCTACGTTATTATAGCTGCAGTTGTTTATGTTTTAAATGGAAATTACAAGATAGTTTGGAGATATGCTAATCAAAAAGATTTTTTGGTTATTTTTAGAGGAACACTTTTTGCTTATCTACTAACAGTTATGTTTTTTCACTTTCATAGATCAATTGTTTTGCCTAGGTCTGTTGGCATAATTACTTTTCTTGGCTCATTTATGTTTATATTAACAGGAAGACTTCTGTACCAATTTTTTGTGCAAACTTCCAAAAATCACACAAGAAAATTTTTGATAGCAGGAACTGAAAATATGGCGGTTTCTTTGGCAGAAGATATTGAAAAAAACAAAGTAGGTGAAGTAGTAGCTTTTGTAGATGATGACAAATCTAAAATTGGAAGAACTATTATGGGTAAGAAAGTCTATGGTCCAATTTCTAAAATTGATGAACTTTCAAAGGTTATAGACTTTGATGAATTAATAATAGCAATTCCTGGAATCACTAGTAATAAGGTAAATCAAATAATAGATTTAGTTGATTTGAGTAAAGTAAAAGTAAAAATTATTCCTTCTTTTGAGGAAATCCTTAGTGAAAAAGTAAAGATAGATGATATAAGGAATATTTCACTTGAAGATATTATTGGAAGAAAACCTATTGATGTAAATTTGCAAGAAATTGGTAAATATTTAAAAGATAAAGTTGTTTTAGTTACAGGGGCAGGCGGAAGTATAGGGAGTGAGCTTTGTAGACAAATTGTCATTCAAAAACCTAAGAGGTTGATATTACTAGGTAGAGGAGAAAATAGTATATATGAAATCTCTGAAGAATTGAATGAGAAATACGCAGATGTTGGAATTTTTAGAGCAATTGGTGACGTAGAAAACAGAGAATGGATGGAAAAAATTTTCGAAAAGTTCAAACCAGATATAGTTTTTCATGCAGCAGCTCATAAGCATGTACCTTTGATGGAAGAAAATCCTTATGAAGCAATAAGAGTAAATGTCTTTGGTACAATAAATTTGGCAGATATATCGTGTAAGTTTAATGTAGAAAAATTTGTTTTTATTTCAACTGACAAAGCAGTTAATCCAACGTCATTTATGGGATTGAGTAAAAGAATAGCTGAACTTTATATATTATCTAAGAAATGTTCTACAAGGTTTTCAATTGTAAGATTTGGTAATGTTATAGGAAGCCGTGGCAGTGTACTTTGGAAATTTAAAAAACAAATCGAGCAGGGAAAGCCAGTAACTATAACACATCCTGATATGAGGCGTTATTTTATGAGTATTCCAGAAGCAGTTTCACTAGTTTTGGAATCAACAATTTTAAATGGTAATCTTTTTGTTTTAGATATGGGAGAGCAAATTCCAATTGAGGAGATTGCTAGAAAACTTGGAAAGATCTTAGGGAGGGACAATATAGAAATTGTTTATACGGGAATTCGCAAAGGTGAAAAATTGTACGAAGAATTATTTTATCCATATGAAACGGCAAATAGAACCAAACATCCAAAAATTTTTAGTGTGAGATATGATAAACCTTTTAATGAAGAAGAAATAAAGAAAATTTCTCTTGAAATTTTAGAAAATTTGAAGAGTTTTAATTTTGAAAAAGCGTGCAAATATGCAAGAAAATTGGTTCCAGAATTTAAATTTAGAGGAGGAATAGAATGAGATTTATTGATAGTTTTACGGTAAAATATGTAAGAAAGAATAAGAAGGATTATTTAACAAAAATCGTGAAAAATCTTTCTGAATATCATGAAAATGGTCTAAAATGTGAGATTAAATCTAATCAAAATTTTGGTAGAATAAAGTTAGAATTATATGAAACTTCAAAAGATGGTGAATTGGTCTTATTTAAGGGTTTATTTTTTTCAAATATTGATGATTTTGAATTTTCTGAAGTAAGGGTATTTTCAGAAAAGCTTTCATTGAATAATAGTCTTGTTTCTGATGTGATTGTGTCTGAGGTTTCTGACAACGTTATAAAAGGCCTTATTTATGACAATAACGTTGTTTATGTAATTTTGGACGAAAACCAAACTAAAGAAATGACTAATAATGAAATTTCATACTTGGTTTTAAAGTACTTAATTGAGGATATTTTCGAAGAAGAATTTAGAAAAGATGATTATGAATTAGAAATTGAAGCTGAGCTTACAGACTTTTTCATGTGAGGTGTGTTTATGTTAATGGGTTTCATTTTATTGGGGTTGGGGATTTTAATATTATTTTCGGTATTTTTTTCCTTTTCATATTCTTTTATTTTTCTAATTGGTTTTCTGATAATTGGATTTGGAATTTACAAATTAATAAGAAGTTTTCCAAAAGGTATCGCTGCCATAATTGTTGGAAGTATTATTGTTGCTAGTGCATTTGGAAAAATTCATTTTGATGTTTTGGAGTTTATAGTAATTTTAATTAGTTCTGGATTGATAGAAGTGGGGCTAGATTTGATTGTAAAGAAAAGAGGTTGAAGCTGTGATATAATAATTTTTGCAATAAATATAAACTGGAGGTGGGCGAATGGGTGCTGTTGATAAAAAAAGAACTATTTCTTTGATAGGTCATAATGGATCAGGAAAAAGTGTGTTATTGTCTAGTATGCTTTTTAATGCAGGAGTACTTGATAAAATAGGAAATAAAGATATTGATTATGATCCAATCGAGGGTGAAAAAGGTTCAAGTATATCCTCACATATTGCCTCTTTTAATTATGAGGGTACTCAATATACGGTTATAGATACTCCAGGTTTTAGTGATTTTGTTGGAGAAGTAATTAATGCGATCTTTGTTACGGAAAATATTGTATCAGTTGTTAATGCTACAGCTGGTGTTGAAATTCAAACTGAGAGGACTTGGGCGCTTGCAGAAGAAATGAAAAAACCAATTGCTGTTTTTATAAATCAAATGGATAAAGAAAGAGCAAATTTTGAAGAATCACTTGAAAGTTTAAAAGAAAGATTTGAGAAAAATTTTGTTCCAATTTTTTATCCTATTGGGGCCGAAGATAATTTTAAAGGAATTGTTGATATTTTTTCTTCAAAAGCTTTTGTCTATGAAAATGGTAAAGCAAAAGAAGTTGAGGTTCCAGCAGAATTAAAAGACAAAATTGAAGAATTGAAATCTTCAATGATTGAAGATATAGTTTCTCTTGATGAAGAATTGATGGAAAGGTATTTTAATGATGAAGAAATATCAGCTGAAGAATTATTAAAAACTTTAAAAAAGGGATATAAAACTGGGGAGATAGTACCTGTATTTTGTGGTTCAGCTGAAAAAAATATTGCTGTAGATCAATTTCTTAAAGTAATGACTATTTTAGGAGTAAATCCATCTGAGGGTAATTCCTACAAAGCTGTTTTAGAAACTGGCGATGAAGTTGAAGTAGCTCCAGTTGAGGATGAACCAATTGTTGCTTATACTTTTAAAGCAATTGTTGATCAATTTGTTGGAAAATTGAGCTTTTTAAAAATAATCAGTGGAAAATTAACTTCTGGGGATACACTTATAAATGTGAATAAGGGAACAAGTGAAAAAATTGGACATTTATATTTCCCTGTTCTTAAGAATACCAACGAAGTTTCAGAGGCTTCATGTGGAGATATTATAGTTATTCCTAAATTGAAAGAAAGTTCAGTTGGAGATACAATGACCCATAAAGATAGAAAACTTAAGATAGTACCACCAGAATTCCCAGAACCAATGATTTCAAAGAGTATAAATCCAAAATCCAAATCTGATATTGATAAGATCAGTAACGGTCTTGCAAGACTTGCTGATTCTGATCCAACATTTAGTTGGGAATTTGATCCTGAAACTTCTGAAACAGTTATTTCTGGAATTGGAAATATTCATTTGGATGTAATGGTTGAAAAGCTTAAAAATATTTTTGGTGTTGATGTTGAAGTTGGTAAGCCAAAAATTGCTTATAGAGAAACAATAATGGGAAAGGCTATTGGAGAGCATAAACACAAAAAACAAACAGGTGGACATGGACAATATGGACATGTTAAGATAGAAATTGAGCCACTTGAAAGAGGAAAAGGATTTGAATTTGTTGATAAGATAGTAGGAGGAGTAATTCCAAAGAACTTTATACCTTCAGTGGAAAAAGGTATAAGAGAAGCGATGAAGAAAGGATCTCTTGCAGCATATCCAGTTGTTGATATTAGAGTTACATTGTTTGATGGTTCATATCATGAAGTTGATTCTTCAGATATTTCTTTCCAAATAGCTGCAATTCAAGCATTTAGAAAAGCGTTTGAGCAGGCAAAACCTGTATTATTGGAGCCAGTTATGGAAGTATCCGTATTTGTTCCAGATGAGAATGCTGGTGATGTAATGGGAGAAATTAGCTCAAGAAGGGGAAGACCTCATGGAATGGAGCCAGCAGGGAAAGGCATTACAAAGATCACCGCAGAAGTTCCACTTGCTGAAATGTTAGACTTTTCTGGAAGATTGTCTTCAATCACAAGCGGTAGAGGATACTTTACAATGAAGTTTTCAAAATACGATATAGTTCCACCAAATGTGCAAGAAAAAATTATTCAAGAAAGAAAACGTGAATTAGAACAAGAATAAAATTTTTATATGTAAGTAAAAATGAGGCGCAACTATGCGCCTCATTTTTTTAAGGAAAAGTGTTTGATTCTATAGAAAAATACTATGGACAAAGTATAACTTGGAGGGTTGATATGGAAAAAAAAGGAAAATTTTTAAAATTTTTAATTGCGTTTACTATAGCTGTTTTGTTTTTTTCTAATTTAATATTTATTTCCTATTTTAGGTTTCAGCTAAATCAAGTTTATGGAATTGATGAGGGAATTTTTTCTAATTTTAAAAGTTATTCAGCTTATTTATTGTCAAAAATACCATTGGTAAATAAATACGTTAAATATGAACCTTTAAGTATAAATGAGCCAAAAAAATATTTTGAAGAAGTTTTGGAAAGCTACAAGAAAAATATTGAGGAATTGATAAAGCAATCCGAAGAAAAATTAAAAGAGGCAGAAAAATTAAAGCAAGAAAATGAATTATTATATAAAACATTAAAGTCAATAGAAGATGAATGGAAAGAAAGAAAAATTAAAGAAGAAATTTCGAAAGTTGAAGTGATTAAGAAAGTTGAAAATTTAGATAGTTTAGTTGAAATATTTAAAAATGGTGATTCAAAAGAACTTTTGCCTTTAATGAATAGCGAGAAAGTTGATGTGAAAACTTTAGCTGTTGTATTTCAAAAACTTTCACCTGATTTAAGAAGTGAAATGGTACAATCTTTAGCTTCGGTAAATCCGACAAAAGCTGCGTCGGTGGTTAATACAATATACAATGTTGAAGAAATTTTAAATGAAGTTAATAGTAAAATAAAGGAATTAGAAGATTTTTACGCAAAATTGTATGAAAGAGAAAGCCAATTAATATCACTTGAAGGTTTCAATAAAGCTATAAAAAGTTATATTTTAAGTTTAACAGAAGAAGAAATAAAAGCTTTTATAAGTCAATATCAAGAATCTCCAAAGATAGTAGCCTATTTATTATCTAATTTAGAACCTGGCAAATCAAGGAATATACTTAAATGGTTGAAAGAAAATAATGAAAAATTATTTATTGAGATAATAAAACTTGGTGGTGGGATCGAATGAACTTTTTGATGCAAATTGTTAATATAAAGAAAGATTCTAATTTAAAGTTAGCAAGTGGTCAAAAAATAACAGATAATCAAAACTTTAAAGGCTTTGAGCAAGCGCTACTTGAAACAAAAAGGAAAGTAATGGCTAATTTTCTTTCTAAAAGAGTATTTGAAATATCTAGTAACATTAAAAAAGAATTAATAACTCCTGCTATGGAGTTAAAGAAAGCTATAGAAAGTTTGTCATTGACAAAGAATAAGCAAAATGGAGTTGGGCAATTAAATAAGTTAGGTGGAAAAAATGCAATTATTAAGAATGATACTAACAAAGTTATAGAAAAAAATACAAACGTACTGGATGCAGAGAAAAGAATAGTTGTTGAAAATAGTAAAATTCTATCATTGAAAAAATTAGAAGAAAATTCTAAACTAAGTGATAAAGAATTCAAAACCAAAATAAGTAAAAAAGATCAAGATTTTATTTTAAAAGAAATTAAAAGTATTAGCAAAAAGGTTATTGTTGATGAAAGTAAAAATAATTTATCAGTTGAAACAAATTTAGATTCAAGTATTGAAAATATCGATATAAAGAAAAGTAGTAATAAAAAAGAAATAAAAATAATTTCTAATTCTAAAGATAATAAAGTTAAAACTAAAATTGTTCCAAAAAAAGATGTGGTAAAAAAGCTAATAGTCAATGAAAGAAAATTAATAAAGGACGATAGATTAAAAAAAGAAATTTTGGAAGTTGAAATGACTAAAAAAGTCAAAAATTTAATTCAAAAAGATACCAAAGACAAGGTAGTTGTTGAAGATAAAGATTTAAACAAAATTCAATTGGAAGATAAGTTTAAGTCAAAAATTCAATTTATTGAAGATTTAGAGCGAAAAATGAAGAGTGAGTTAGGTGTAGAAAATGGAACTTCTTTAAAAGAAAAGAAAGCTGAAAATGATACTCAAAATTTTTATTTGAAAAAAAGTGATAAAAAAATTCATAATCTAGCAAGTAAAAAAATAATTAAAGATGTCTTGAAGGAAGAAAAAATAATTAGCAAGAATTTTGTGCATAGAGTTTTAAATATACCAGATAACAGTAAAAAAGCTGTTGTTATTAATGAAAAAGAAATAAATCTAAAAAAAGGTGAAAAACTAATAATTCTAATAGAACCCAGTAAGTTGTTAAATTTAGAGAGTAAAAGAAGTAAATATGAATATAAAAAAGTTTTGAGAAATAATTTACCTTCAAGAAAAATTACATGGAATAATAAATTAGAGAAAATTCCTTTAGTTTTAAAAACTAATTTAAAAGATTTTGTAAAAGGTAGCAATGAGTTAAAAGATAATTTTAAAGGTTTAAATGAAAAAGATAATATAAAGTTAAAAATTTCAAGCAAAAAGTTTTTGATATTGGATAATAAGGTTAATGTTGATAGTGTTTTTTCAAATGATAGAACCATAAAAGCTATTGTTTTACAACCGATGATAGTCAATATGTTTGACACTCAAGAAAATTTTGAAAGTATTAGAAAATTGGATAATCTGATGTTGAAAAAAGAAAACAGTGAGCATTTAAAAATTGATTTAAAGTCTATAAAGAAAAATGTGGAAACTTTAAATGGATTAATTAGGAAAATGGAAAGTGTTTTGAAGAATAATAAAAGTGAGATAAGTGTAAGGTTTGTTGTTGAAAGAGAAAATAAAATTTCAAAATTGAAAAGTGAATTTAATGATATTAAGCCAAAAGTGTCTAATAATATAAAAGAATTTTATGCCAAAAAAAGTTACCAATCTCTTTCACATATTGATGAAAATATTGTAAGGCCTGGTGATATACAAACTGAGAAGTTAGATTTAAATCAGAAGGTGGAAATTGAAACTCAAAATAGAAATATAGAGAATATTTATAAAAAAGTTGTTGAAATGATCAACTTTAAAGGGGAAATAATTAAAGAAAAAGCGGTTATAAATTTAGAACACCCTGCTTTTGGAAAGATGGAGATAAATTTGGAAAAAATAAAAGATGAAGTAGTTGTAAAGTTTGTATTTGATAATAGTGATTCAAAGGAAGTTATAGAAAAGGGATTGATTAATTTAAGAGAAAGGTTATTAAATGTAGGTTTGGAGGTAAAAGAATTTAATTTAGAAGTTAAAGAAGAGCAAGAATGGTATGAGGATGAAAATCAGCAATCTAATGAAGATCAACAACAAGAGCAAAAGCGAAGACAAAAAAGGTGGGTGAAACAGGATGATGAATTGGGTTTCGATGGATAATATATACAATTTAAGTACAAATTCAAAAAAACAAGAAATAAAAAAGGAATTAGACAAAGAAGCGTTTTTGGAACTTTTAGTAACTCAATTAAAAAATCAAGATCCATTAGAACCATTAAAAGATAGGGAATTTATTGCTCAGATGACACAATTATCCACATTAGAACAGATTACTAATATGAGTGAGTCTGTACAGAAGTTTGTTGAAAGTTCTGCTTCGTTGTACAGAGCTCAAGCTTCTTCCATGGTTGGAAAGTATGCAGTTGTAAAATCAAATGTGTTAGAGTTATCAAGCGGGACAACATCGACTCAAGTTTTCAAATTAGAGTCTCCATCGCATGTTATTTTGAAAATTTATGATGAAAGTGGAAAATTGGTTCGTCAAGAAGATTTAGGTAATTTGAGTGAAGGAATGCAGACCTTTCTTTGGGATGGTAGAAACGATGATGGTGTGATGCTTCCTGATGGGAAATACACCTTCAATCTTTATTCAGTACAACCTGACGGGAATTTAGAAGAAATCTCAGCTATGGATGGAGGAAAAGTGGAAGCAGTACAATTTAGGGATAACGATGTTTATGTTCTAGTAAATGGGAATTTGTATCCTATAAGTTCAATAATAGAAATTTCGCAAGAGGGGTGAAATAGATGATTAGGTCAATTTATAGTGGTGTTACAGGATTGCAAGGATTTCAACAAGCAATTGATGTTGTTGGAAATAACATTGCAAACGTTAGTACAATTGGCTTTAAAGCTTCTAGGGTTACTTATGCAACAACCTTTTCCCAAGTATTAGAATTGTCTAAAAGAGCTACAGAATTAACAGGAGGTACAAATCCAAAGCAGATAGGTTATGGTGTTAAGGTAGCATCTATTGATAAAATCATGTCACAAGGAAGTTTTCAAAATACTGGAAAGAAAACTGATTTAGCAATTCAAGGAGATGGCTTTTTCATTTTAAAAGATGGTTCAGGAAAGACATATTATACAAGGGCTGGTAATTTTGATTTGGATGTAAATGGTACATTAGTACAAGCATCTTCAGGGCTTAAATTACAAGGATGGGTTGCAGAACCGGATCCAGAATCTGGAAAGAGATTTGTTGATACTAATAAGCCAATTTCAGATATTCAAATTTCTGCAGGTCTTTCAATGGCTGCTAAAAAAACATCTTATATGACTGTTGCTAATAATCTTGATGCAAGAGTTGGGCCTAGTAAAACAGTTATGACACTTTCTGGTTATGGAGGAAATTCTGTAGATGTAAAAATACTTTTTGACCGTGAAAGTGGAGCATTGCAAGAACCATTCTCAGATTACCAGATCTATAGAGCAAAGGTTTATAGTGGAAGTGATGATTCTGTTGATGGAGAAATTTATATTAAATTTGATAAATTTGGAAATGTAGTTCAATCTGGTGCGATAAAGCAATCACTTTCTGCAACAGCAACGGCTGATGGAAGCTTAACTTTAAACAATATTCAACAAGATGATGGGAATTATACGTTTATTATTAAAGATGTAAACGGAAATATTTTGGACGTTCAAACTTCGAGTGTTTCAAGCGGTAATGCAACAATTTCATCTGAAAAAATAGTTAATGGTGGAAATTATATCGTAGAAATAGCAAACGATGTTGTTGACTTACAAACTCCTGGGTATGTATTATCAACCGAAACTCCAACTAGTGTTGCAGCTAACCAGATAGACTTTACGTATAATGGAACAACTACTACTTCACCTGTAAAAGTATTTGTAAGGGATGGAGATGGAAATGTAGTAGGAGAGTATAGCTTAGATAATATAACAAATGGAAGTTCATATAGTTTATCAGGAGTATTTAATGCAAGTGGAGCATATACAGTAGAAGTGGTAAGAGAAGATACTGTTAATAGTGTAGTAGTACCTGGTAGTGGTGAACCTAGATTTTATGAGGCAGATAATCCAACAAATTTTGCAGTTTCTGAGTTTAATTCTCCATTTTACACTACTTCGGTGCAAGTTTATGATACATTAGGAAATGCCTATACCTTGTATATAGATTTTGTAAAACTTTCAGCAAATTACTATGATGGTACAGACACTTTCAAAAATGCTTGGGCCTTTAGAGTGAGAAACGCAAGTGGAGAAAATATTAAATATCTTTCTAATTATGAAACAGGCCAAGAAATTACTAGTGGGACGGCTGGTGTTGTAACGTTTGATGAAAGCGGAAGATTTACTGGAATTTATGCTTTCGATCCTTCTACCGGTAAGGTAAATAGAGGTGAATCAATAGATGCTATAAAATTTGATGCTGGTGAAAATGGAGATGGAGAAGTAAAGATAAAGTTAAATTTGACTGGAATAACTCAATTTGCAGCAACTTCTGATGCTTATGTTACAGAACAAAATGGTAATGCTCAAGGAACTTTAGAATCTTTCTCAATAGCTGAAAATGGAGATATAATTGGAACATTTAGTAATGGACTTACCGATAAATTGGGAAAAGTAGCACTTGCTATATTTAATAATCCAGCAGGTTTGTTGGAAGCAGGAAATTCACTATATACAGAAAGTGCAAATAGTGGAGGAGCTATAATTAGGCAACCAGGTTTTGGGGGATCAGGGTCTCTAATATCAGGTGCACTAGAGATGTCGAATGTAGATTTATCAGAAGAATTTACAAAATTAATTATTGCGCAGAGAGGTTTTCAGGCTAATGCTAGGGTTGTAACAACTGCTGACCAAATTCTTCAAGAAGTTGTTAATTTGAGACGATAATAATTGAGGAGTGATTTTTATCATTTTGGTTACTTCATTATCAGGGCAGCAATTTTATTTAAATGCTGACTACATTGAAAAAATAGAAGAACTTCCTGACACTACAATAACCTTGTATAACGGTAAAAAATATATAGTGTCAGAAGATGCTAAAACAGTTATAGAAAGAATTATTGAATACAAAAAGAAAATTTTAAATATTCCTCCTTTATTTAAGGATGGTGATGAGTAATGGATATAGCGTTAATTGGTGGTATTGGTATAGCTTTTGCTATGGTTGTTTTTGGAATTGTTTCGGGTGGTGGAGATTTTGCAGCGTTTATTAATATTCCGTCCATTGTTATAGTTATAGGGGGTTCTATTGGAGCTGCAGTTGCAGCAAATCCGAAAGATATAGGTTTTAAAATTGTTCAAATAGCCCTTGAAGCTTTAAAAGAGCCGAAAACCGATTATGTTAATTTGTTAAAAACACTTGTATCTTTGTCAGAAAAGGCAAGAAGAGAAGGTCTCTTATCACTTGAGGAAAATATAGAGCAACTTGATGATCCATTTATGAAAAAAGGGCTTCAACTTTTAGTTGATGGTACAGAACCTGAAGTTTTAAAGTCAATGCTTGAAATAGAAGTTGAGGTTGCTAGTAATGAAATGAATTTGAAGAAGGGGCTTTTTGAAGCAATTGGAGCTTATGCACCTGCATTTGGAATGATAGGAACTTTGATAGGGTTGATACAAATGCTTAAAAGTCTTAATGACCCTAACTCATTAGGACCTTCAATGGCGGTTGCATTGATTACAACATTGTATGGTTCTATAATGGCAAATGCAATGGCACTTCCTATAGCAGAAAAAATTGCAAAAAGGGTAATAAGTTTTGAAATGGAAAAAACAATGATTTTAGAAGGGATTTTGTCGATTCAAGCTGGTGAAAACCCAAGAATATTGGAAGAAAAATTAAAGTCATTCTTACCAGATGCTGTAAAAGCTCAGTATGAAGCAGCTACTCAGGAGGCGGGCGCATAATAATGGCTAAAAAACAAGAATGTCCTAAGGGTGCTCCGCTTTGGATGACAACATACGGAGATATGGTGACCCTTTTGCTTACATTTTTTGTTTTGTTATTTGCAATGTCAAGTATTAGTCCAGGAAAATTTCAACAAGTTGCAGTTGGATTAACATCAGCATTAAATGGTAATCCACCAAGTGTACTTACAGGAGGAAAATCTCTGCAAACTGAGCCTTTGATATCTCAAAACCCGGGTGTATATCAGGAAATATTGAAAATTTCAGAAGAGTATAAAGGAAAAGTAACGGTAGAGGAAAGAGACGAAGGTACATTAATTACAATTAGCGATTTGGATATATTTAATCCTGGTAGTGCGCGTTTAACAGCCGAAGCAAAAAAACTATTGGAAAAATTAGGAGCAGTAATTATTGAACATACGACAAATGTTCTAGAAGTATATGGATATGCTAATGAAATTCCTGTACCAGAAAATTCTATTTACCAATCAAATTGGCATTTAAGTGCAGCTAGGGCATCAAGTGTTGTTTACTTTTTTACTACAGAGCTAAAGCAAAAGAGGACACTTGAAAGAATTGCAGATATACAATTGGGAAGATTTGATCCAGATTACTATTATGCAGCTGAAAGATTTCTTCCAATTGGCAAAGGAGATATTGAAATTCAAAAGGAAATAAAAGCGTTAAGAAATTTATACGAATTTGAACTTGAAGAGATGAGAAAAAAATTAGTTGCTGGAGAAATTACAAGAGAAGAATGGAATAATTTTGTAGCACAAAAAACTGAAGAAACAGATAATAAGATAAGACAATTAAGAGATAAGTATAGAAGAATTGATATTTTAATAAAGCGTGAACTTGCAAAATAGGAGGGATTATAATGCCAGAAGAAGAAATCCAAGAAGAACAGCAACCTAAAAAAAAGAAGGGAATAATGGGGTTATTAGGACCTATTTTGATACCGCTTGTGATTTCATTAGTTGTTAGTGTTGCAGTGGTAATGTTTTTGGGTAATAATACTCAAGTTCAGCCGGAGAAAACAACGAGCACAACAACTACAACGGTAACTCCAATAAAAGCAGTAGTTATCCAACCTGGAACCTACCAAACATTTATGTTAAAAGGTGGTAAAGAGGTTGCTGTAATTGATTCTCTATCTTTTAAAGTTGGAAGTGATCAATGTAGAAGTTTAATTGCTGAAAAAAATGATGAAATTATGGATGCATTAATGTTGATATTTTTGAGTAAAGAAAGAACAGAAATAAATACTCCAGCTGGAATTGAACTTTTAAAAAAGCAAATTAAAAACGCTGTAAACGAAATTACCGGCTTTGTAGGTGAAAAAGAAAAGGAAGGGGTAATTGATGTATATTTGTATATAAAGGCCGTTAGTTCCGTCCAATAATTGAGGTGATAAAATGTCTGATGTTTTGAGCCAAGAAGAAATAGATCGATTACTGCAAGCGGTTAATCAAGGGGAAGTATCAATTGAAGAAGTAAAAAAGGAAGAGGAAGAAAAAAAAGTAAGAACATATGATTTTTTAAGACCTAGAAAATTTTCAAAGGAGCAGGAGAGAACTTTACAAATGCTCCATGAGAATTTTGCAAGGAGCCTTTCAACTTATTTTTCTGGGCGTCTCCGTAATTTTGTAGCAGTTGATTTGGTTGGACTTGATCAGATGACTTATGATGAATTTGTAAAATCAATTCGTAATCCGTCATATATAGCTGTTTTTTCTGCAAAAGAGTTTGTTGGGAGTGCAATTTTAGATATAGATTTAGAAATATTTTTTGGGGTATTAGAAATATTACTGGGAGGACCTGGTATGAATGCGGAAATAAGCAGGCCTCCAACAGATACTGAAATTGAAGTAATGAGAAAAGAAGTAGTAAATATCTTAACTAACTTGGCCCAGGCATGGAGCACTGTTTATTCTTTTACGCCAGTTATTGAAGCAATTGAAACAAATCCACAATTTGTCCAAATTGTTGCTTCAAATGAAATGGTTCTTGTAATTACATTGTTTTTAAAGATAGGAAATATTGAAGGATATATTAATATTTGTTGGCCATCATCTTTGATTGAACCAATTGGTGAAAAATTAACTACTCAGAGTTGGTTTAAGACCAAGCAAAAAATAGTTTCTGAAGAGGACATGAAGGCATTACGTGAAAATTTAGCGAGAACAATTGTTGAACTTTCGGTGGCTGTTGGTGAGACTAATTTAACACTCTGGGATATACTGAACTTAGAGGTTGGAGATGTTATAAGATTAGATACTTTTAAAGAAGATCCTTTAAAAATTAAATTAAATGGCAAAGATAAATTCTTAGGTGTTCCAGGAGTATTTAAAGGAAAATATGCGGTAAAAATTGTTGAGGTTCTCGATGATGAGGAGGAGATAAAATGATGGGTGATGAACAATTTTTATCCCAGGAGGAATTAGATTCATTACTTAATCAATTAAATGAAGATGAGAATTTAACTGAGATAGAAAAAGATATGTTTGGTGAAATAGGAAATATAATAATGGGAAGTGGAACTACTGCGCTTTCGACTTTGCTTGGAAGAAAAGTTGATATTACTGTTCCAACAGTTGATTTGAAAAAAATATCAGAAATAAAAAAAGAAGTTACAGGAAAAAATGCAGTAGTTTCCATACATTTTAAAGGTGCAATAGAAGGTCTAAATGCTCTTATTATTCCGCAGATATTGGTTGCACAAATAGCAAACATAATGATGGGAGGTACGGGGGAAGTTGAAACCGATGAGGTTGATGAAATTTCGTTGAGTGCAGTGTCAGAAGCCATGAATCAGATGATGGGAGCAGCAGCAACTTCTCTGTCTGATATGCTGAAAAAACCGGTTGATATTACACCACCGACTGTTGAACTAATCGATTTTGATGGGGACAACGTTAATTTCCCGCCTATTGTAACTAGTGATGATGCAGTTGTAGCTAAGGTTAATTTTAAGCTTGTAATAGAGGGTTTAGAACCAGCTGATTTCTTTTTAGCAATGTCTCCGGAGTTTGTAAAAAAATTATACAGCATGCTTTTTGAAAGTGAAAGTGAAAAACAAGAAAAGGCAACTCCAAGTGCTGTAGAGACTTCCTCAACTGCTCCTTCTCAAAATTATGTTGAGCGTCCTGCTTCAACTACAAAAAATGTAGAGAAAAATCCTGTTTCGGTATCTCCAGCACAATTTCAATCTTTTGAAAGTGGTGGAACTGTAAAATCAACGGGAGAAATACCTGATAGAATACAGGCACTTCTTGATATTCCACTTAATGTTGTAGTTGAACTTGGAAAGACAAAACTTACTTTAAAACAAGTTATGGAATTATCAGTAGGATCTTTAATTGAACTGGATAAGCTTACTGGTGAACCGGTTGATATTATTGTAAATGGCAAGTTGATTGCCCGTGGTGAAGTTGTAGTAATTGATGAAAATTTTGGAGTAAGGATTACAGAAATTGTAACACCGCAGGAGAGATTTTATACACTAGAATAACTCCCTTCAGTGACGAAGGGAGTTTTTTTAATATGATATTTTTTCAAGTATTTTATCGCATAACTTTCCTTTATAACCATCCTCATTTGAAAGCTCACTTAGTAATCTAACTAGGCTGAAAAAGCTGTCTTTTGGAACAGAATTTGAAAATTTGATTAAATTTCCTGCAATTACTTCTGCTTTTTCATATAATTTTTTTGAATTTTCTTCATCAAGATTTGAAAAAAAGTCAACTATTCTTAGAATTATTGAATTAGCTTCATGGAGTTCTAATTTTTCTGGTATGATTCCTTCCATTAACAATTGATTTGCTGTAGGAATATTTAAAAAGAGGTTTTCCGTAAATATTTTTGCTGCTTCTGGTCCTAGGATTCCCGAAGCAAGTTGATATCCAAAAATTTTTTTCTCTTCATCGGAAAGTTTTTTGAATACATTTCCAAGCTTATGCCAGCTTCTTGGACTTGGTTTTATGGTTGTCTTTAATGATATATGATTTGATGAATATAAAAATTCAGGATTTTTTTCAATAAATTTTATTATTTCATCTGGAATATCATTTTTTTGTGCCCAATTTAACCATTCTTTAAGATCAGGAGTAATTTCAAGAATAAAGAATCTTGACAAAAATGCTGGGTCAGTTATTAAATCTACTTGGTCATATTCTTCATCAGGAGGATTCATAGAAGCGACAATCCAAGTGCCTTCTGGCAATTTGTGATTATGAATTCTTTTGTCAACCAGAAGTTGCATAATAGCGTTTCTAATACTTCTATGTGATCTATTAATTTCATCTAAGAAAAGTATTGTTTGATTATTTTTTGGCCACCAATCAGGTTCAAGAAAGACTGTTTTATCTTCTTGCCTTGAAGGTAGTCCTATTAAATCTCCAGGTTCCATTTGTGAAAGAACTAAAATAATTAATTCTCTGTTTGTCTCACGGGCAATTTCTCTAATTATATCGGTTTTACCCACACCAAAATGACCAACTAAAAGTGGTATTTCACCGCTTTCCATTATTTTGCGAGCTAGAGTTTTTGCTTCTAAAAGTGTCAAGTTGAGCACCTCCCAGTTCTTCGATGAGTTCTTCTATTAGTGTTTCTTCTTTAAAAGTTTCAGTTAAACTGTATATATAAGCTCTTCCACTTTTTTTTCTTTTAATTACACCGCTATAGAGTAGCTGTTTTAAAATATTTGTAGAATCTTTTCCACGGATTCCGTCTATCTCCTTTTTTGTTGCTTCTTTCTTTGTTGCAAGAAGTATTACAATTTCAAGTTGTTGATTGGTGAGAGTACTTAGAGAACGCCTTTTTACAACTTTTTCAATATGTGAAGAATACTGCTTTTTTGTGTAAAATTTCAAATATCCATCTATGTTTTTTAATTCAATTCCAGATTCAGAATTATTGTTGTATTTTGAATAGAGATGTTCTATAATTTTGTTTATTTCATCTTGATTAATATTTGTTAGTTCGTTTATTTTTTGCATTGATATTCCTTTTGAGGCAAATATAATTGCTTCGATTAGTGCAATTTTTTCTTTTTCCATAGACTAAACACTCCTAATGTAAAATTCTTCATCTAGGGTTATTTTTTTTAGTTTAATTAACTCTAGTATAGCAAGAAAATACATTATAATTTCGTACTTGCTATTTAAGTTTTTAAGAATTTCATATAAGTTTTTGTTGATATTAGAATTTAGAACTTTACTCATTATGGTTTCGATTGTGATTTCTTCTTTTTTGATTTTGTAGACTTTTTGTTTTAATTCAACTTCTTTTATAGCATTTTTTATTATATTTTTTAACTTTTTTTCGTTGATTTTTGGAAAGACAGTTTTTACAGAAACTGGTATTTTTTCAATATTTAGATTTTCGTTATTTTTAACTTTTTCGACTAAATCTTTTAATGCTGCATATTGCTCAACTTGAGAATAAAATTTTTCTTTTGATATTTTAAAAAACTCATCCTCACTGCTTCTTGGTAGAAGACTTTTTGATTTTAACTCCATTAAATAAGAAGCAGTGACGATGAATTCAGAAGTTATATTAAGATTTAAATTCTTCATTTGTTGTAAATACTCATAAAACTCATCAGCAAGCTGAGAAAGAGGAATATCTCTAATACTTAACTTTTTCTTTTTTACTAGATATATTATTAAATCTAATGGACCTTCAAACTCTTGAAACTTAAATACTAATTCCATTAAAAACCTTCTTCTTCAATGATAGATATATATTTAATATTGTAGATTTCAAGTAAGTTTGCTACTGATTCAGGATCTTCACATTGAATTTTTATTGAAATCTGTCTTTTATTCTCGTCTTTAAGGGTGAGAATAGATAAAATGTTCATTTTATTGTTTGCAAGAACGTCTATTACCCTTTTTAGTTCACCAGGTTTATCTTCAAGTTCTAAAATTATTCTTGTTCCTTGTTCATCCATTGCTGAAAGTTCAATAAATGCTTCAAGTACTTCTTGGACTGTTAAAACTCCAATAACTTCTGCGTTATTGTTTACAACAGGGAGAACTTGATCTTTGTTTTCTATTAACATTAGTGCTGCTTCTTCAACATTTGAGTCTTCAACTACATAAAAATCTGGGAAAGTTACATACATATCGATTTTTTCATCGAGTTCCGAATCTCTGATACTTGATTTGTAAACAACACCTTCAAATTTATCGTTTTCATCTAATACTATACAATAATCACAGGAAAATTCTCTCATTTTTCTTAAAGCATTTCCTATTTCTTCGTCTTTTTTTACTGTTGGAAAGTGTTGTAAAACCCATTTTTTTACATTCATATTTTGACCTCCTCTTTTTACAAAGTAAATATTTTTTTAGAATTCAAATATGTTTATCTCTCCATTTTCGGCACAGACAACGGCTATTTTGCCATTGTAACTAAAAATTTCAATGGGGAAATCACCTGTCTCAAATTCTTGTGTTGTTTTGTTGTCAAATATTATAAGCTTATTGTTTGATGCAGAGAGAATGTATAGTTTATCGTTTATAACTTTTGCGTAAGTTGGTTGATAATTTAATCTTGCTACTTCTTCTATTTTACCACTTTCTATGTTGTAAATTGTATTACTAAACATTGAACCAAAGTAAAGTTTTTTATTCCAAATTATTGCAAATGATATGTAAGGTTCTGATTTGTACACTTTCTTTTTATCAATTTCTAAAATATTTCCCCCTCTTGTATCTATTATAAAGTTTTCTACTAGTAATGAAGGTGTAGCAAGGTTATAATTATAAATTTTACCTTGATATTCAAAATCTATATTGTTATTCCAAATATATAATCCAAGTGGTTTACTTTTGTAAAAATAAAAATAATTTGGTCTTGAGACAAATTTGTGATAGTGTACTAAGTTTAAATTAAAGTCGTAGCCAAATAAATTTCCCTCAGAATCAAGAATGTAAATTATGTCATTAATACGATTATAGAAGAGTGGTCTATGCTCAAGTCTTTTTATATATTTTTTTTGTTTTTTTAAATCAATTAGGATTATTTCTTTTCCGACAGTATCAACAATAAATAAATTATTTTTGTCTGTATAAGATATTGCAGGATAAACTCCAACATTATTAAATAGATATTTTAATTTGTTTGTTTCTAAGTCATAAATATATACCTTTCTTTCTATAGAACTTGTTAAAACGATATAGTTTTCAAATTGTGTGTTTCTAAATGTGTATTTTAACCCTGTATAAAAAGGGAAAATTAAAGTATTAATTGTTAATAATATTAGTAAGAATATCTTTTGCAACTTTTTCTTTGCTCCCTTCAAGTTGTATTACTTTATCTTTAGAAATTAAAAATGCA
The DNA here is from genome assembly GCF_014201655.1 of Thermosipho japonicus. NCBI lineage: Bacteria > Thermotogati > Thermotogota > Thermotogae > Thermotogales > Fervidobacteriaceae > Thermosipho > Thermosipho japonicus. Next base: position 193,012 of record NZ_JACHEX010000001.1, on the reverse strand, counting down.
CTTGAAAAATCACTTCCCATCACTTTATTTGCATCATTTGCAATGATATAATCAGCATTTTTTGAAATCAATTTTTGTTTACCATATTCAATTATATTATTTGTTTCAGCTGCAAATCCAATAATAATTTGATTGCTGCGTTTTTTTCTTCCAAGTTCTTTTAAAATATCTTTCGTTCTTTCGAGCTCTAAAGCAAAATTATTTTTTGATTTTTTTATTTTTTCTTTCGATTTTACTTTTGGAGTGTAATCAGCTACAGCAGCAGTCATTATTATAATGTCGTAATCTGTAAATTTATTCATTACCTGAGTGTACATATCGTAAGCAGTTTTAACTTTTATAAATTCATCTATAAAATATGGTGGAGTCAAATTTGTTGGTCCTGAGATTAAAGTTGTATATGCACCCATTCTTTTTGAGATTTTTGCGATTTCATACCCCATTTTTCCACTTGAATAGTTTGAAATATATCTAATTGGATCTATTTCTTCTCTTGTAGGTCCTGCAGTAACTAAAACTTTCTTACTGGATAACTTTTTTTCTTCAAGCATATAGTATATTGCTTCAATAATTTTTTCATTTTCCGGGTATCTTCCTTTACCTACATCACCGCATGCTAAATGACCACTCTCAGGTTCTACAATAAACCAACCCAATTTTTTAAATTTTTCAAAGTTTTCTTGAGTAAATTTATTTTCATACATTCGAGTATTCATAGTTGGGATCAAAATTTTTGGAGTTTTTTCAGGCAATGCCAATATTGTTGTTGTAAGTAGATTATCTGCAATTCCAGAAGAAATTTTAGCAATTGTATTTGCTGTAGCTGGTGCAAGAACAAATATATCAGCTTTTTTTGAAAGTTCTGTATGTATAATCCATCCGTTTTTAACATTAAATGTATCTGTATATACGGGACAATTACCAACTGCTGAAAAAACAACCGGAGAAACCATTTTAGTTGCATTTTCAGTCATTATTATATCAATTTCAAATTTATTTTTTCTAAGTTTGCTAACTAAATCAACTGCTTTGTAAATTGCAATTCCGCTTGTAACGCCAACAACTATGTTCAATTTATTTTCCTCCTTCTTCAAAAACGTTTTCTTTTGATGGAAAAGTTTTCTCTTTTACTTCCGTTTTGAATTTTTCGATTGCATTTAGCATAATTTCAAAGGTGTTTGCATACTTTTTAGAAAATTTTGGTTTAAATTCAGGATTTAAACCAACAATATCATGAAACACTAAAACTTGTCCATCACAATATCTTCCTGCCCCTATTCCAATTGTTGGTATTGAGAGTTTTTCTGTAATTTCTTTCGCTATTGATTCAGTTACCATTTCAAGAACAATTGAAAATACTCCGCAATTTTCTAAGGTAAGAGCATCATCTAAAAGTTTTTTCTTTGCGCTTTCTTCTTTTCCTTGAACTTTATATCCACCAAACATGTTTAATGATTGTGGAGTAAAACCAAGGTGCCCCATAACTGGAATACCAATGTTTAAACATTTTTTGATTGTTTCACAGTTTTGTGCTCCACCTTCAATTTTTACAGCATTTGCCCCATTTTTAATTAGTAATCCTGCATTTTTAACAGATTCTTCTATGCTATATCCATATGACAAAAATGGAAGATCAGCTACAATAAAAGAGTTTGGTGCACCTCTTCTGACTGCTTGAAGGTGCATGATCATTTCTTCTAGAGTAACTGGAATTGTTGAATCATATCCAAGAACGTTATTTCCCAAAGAATCACCAACTAAGATTATATCAACGCCTGCTTTTTCAAGAATTTTTGCCGTTGGTGCATCGTAGGCAGTAACCATAACAATTTTTTCTTTATTTTTCATTTTTAATATTTTTTGTATTGTCATTTCAATCACACTCCTTATTAATATATTTTAACATAAAAAATACCCTCTAGTTTCGCCTAGAGGGTATTTTTTAGTAAATTTTCAAGGCTCCATTTTAGTAATTCTGGATATTTTCTGTTTGTAAAATTTGGATCGTTTTCTAAACTAGTCGAACTTATAGTACCATTTTTTAAATTTTTAATTTTTTGCAGATATTCTTTCATTAGCCTTACATCTGTGAAATTCCCAATTTTCCCATGACCTGGAACAATATTAGAAACTTGTGGAAGATTTTCAAGAGTATTTATCCAAATATCTAAATTACTATCACTTACAATTTCAGGATGAATATCAGTTATAACAGTATCACCGGCTATTAAAATATCTTCATTTTCTATGACAATGTATGATGAATCTGGTGTATGACCCGGACCATGATATACAGTTAATTTTATTCCATCCTCGTACTCAAAAAAATTATCAAATATAATGTTTGGAGGAACTATTTTTGCATTTTCAACTTCAAGTTGTATTAAATATTTTTCATCTATCTGCTCCATTAGGTTTCTTGTTAGTGAGTGGCCAACTATAGGGCAATCAAATGCAGAATTTCCAAATGTATGATCGGGGTGATAATGAGTGTTAATAACAAGAATTATTTCTTTTCCAGAAATATCTTTTGAAAACTCTTTGATTTTTTCAGCTTTTTTTGGAAATAAGGATGTATCTACTAAGATGTTTCCTTTCTTTCCAATGATTAAAGTGCTATTTGATGCTAATTCGTTTTCAATGATATAAATCTTATTGTTTATATTTTTTATCATAAAATACCCCCACTGTTTATGATATACTTTTCATAGAAATTATTCTCTATAAGGAGGTAATGTTCCTTGAAAGATGTTTTGCTGATTGGATATTATGGCTATGGAAATTATGGTGACGAACTGATGAGGCAAAGTATAAAGGAGTTTTTGAGTGAAAAAAATTATAGAGTTATGGAATTATTACCAAAAGAGAAAAAAAAGTTGAATGAGTATAATAGATTTAATCCTTTGTCTATTATAAGAGCTATTATGAAGTCTAATGTTGTAATATGCGGTGGGGGAGGTGTTTTACAAGACAAGACAAGCTTTAAAAGCTTTATGTATTATTACCTTCTCTTTAAAACAGTCCTTTTGTTTGGAAAACCTTTGGTATTTTTTGGAAATAGTTTTGGGCCTTTTTATAATTACACATCAAGGATTTTAATGAAGAATTTATTGGAAAGTAAGAAGTTATATATTTTTGCAAGAGATCCGGTTTCATATAGATATGCAAAAAATTTTAATAAAAATTCTTTTTTGTGTACGGACCCAGGTATTAGAAAATTAGGTAGCATAAAAGTGGAAAGTAGTAAAGAAAGTAATAAGGCAGTAATAATTCCAAGGAGAGTGAAAAACTATGTCCCACTTTTATTAACATTAAAAAGCCAGGGAATAGATGAAGTAGTGTATGTTCCATTTTCTCCGCAAGATGAGGTACTTGCTAAAAGATTATCGAATATTTCAATTAAAGGATTAAATTCAAGGTTTTCAAACCTTATCATAGAAGAGATATCAAGTAGTAAGATTATTGTCAGTGAAAGGTTCCATGGATCGCTAATATCAGCATTTTTAGGTAAGACTTTCATTTCAATTAACGATGAAAAATTCAGAAGATTTTTTAACAGATATTCTAGTAGCAAAAGCCATTTTGCACATGATTTATTTGATGCAAGTTTGAAAGTTAAAGAGCTAGTAAATCCAAATATATATAAAAAGATGAAAGAAGATGCTGAAGAAATGTATGAAAAGCTTGAAAAACTTTTAGTAAATCTTTAAAAAGTAACCACGGGATAATTATGTACAGGATGATTAATAATATAGAATTCCTTTTCATAGAGCTTTTTAATGTTTTCTTTATTTATAACTTTTGAAGGCACACCTTCAAAGACAACTTTTCCGTCTTTTAATGCATATATATAGTCACAATATTTTGAGGCAACATTGATGTTGTGGAAAGCTGATAGTACAGTTTTTCCATTTAAAGTAAGTTTTTTTAATATTTCAACTATTTGAATTGCATGTGAGATATCTAAATGGGCCGTTAGCTCATCAACAATTATTACAGGGGTTTCTTGATAAATACTCCTTGCTATTAGAACTCTTCTCTGCTCTCCGCCACTTAATGTGGAAAAGTATCTATCTTCATAACCTGAGAGTTCTACCATTGAAAGACATTCTTTTATTTTTGTTGAATCTTCGAAGGTATTAAAAAAGCTAGTTTTCTTGTGTAGTGCTCCCATTTCAATTATATCTTTTACTTTAAATTCAAATGTAGGGTTAAATTCCTGACGAACAAAGGAAATTTTTGACGCAATATACTTTCTTGAAAGTTTTCTAATATCCTTATCATAAAGTAATATTTTTCCAGAATATGGTTTTAACAAACCAGCTATAAGATTGAGGGTTGTTGATTTTCCAGCACCATTTGGACCAATTATCCCTACAAATTGCCCCCCTTTTATTTTTAAATTCAAATTTCTAATTCCAAAATTTCCGTATGAAAAATTTAAATCTATTACTTTAAGAATTTCTTTCATTGACACTTGCCACCTTTAACATTTCTTTGTACTTTGCAAGGATTTTCTGTGCATATTGCTCTTTATATGTTCCTCCATTATAGTGTTTTACTGCATCAGTTATATTATGGAATTTGTCGTACAAATATTTTAGATAGTAACTACCAATTTTTATATTTAGTTTAAAATCCCACAATATTCTATTCCAACCTTCTTGTGGAGTTTGAATTTTATATAAATTTGCTACAAATTCTGCAGTTTCCGGTTTTATTTGCATCATTCCAAGTTCGCCATGCATTCCAATTACATTTCTAAACTCAGTTTCCACAACTATTATTGAAGTTATTAAAAGTGGATCTATTCCTGTTTCTTTGGAAGCATCTAAAATTGCATCTTCAATATCTTGAATTAAATCCTCATCGCTTGGGAGATCATATGCTTCTCTATAGTACTTTATCATATCTCTAAACCATTTTCCAGGTAGAGCAAATGTTGAAATTGTCAGGATTATTAGTAAAAAGATAAGAAAATGTTTTTTCATATTTTTCCTCCTACTTTGGAATTATAAATGCAATGATTGTTCCAAGAATAAATCCTAGTATGGCTTCAATTAATGTATGTCCACTATTTGGATCTACTTTTCTTCTTAAACCAACTGCATCAGAAGCAACTATTGATAAAAAAATTGCTGCTATTGCAGTTTCTGGCGAATTATAACCTGTTAGCCTTGCAACTTCCCAAGCCAAAGCTGCTGTTGTTGCAACGTGTGCACTCGGCATTCCGCCGTATCTTCCAAAACTTTTAATATCTCTATATATTATCACCTTTAATATTTGAGCACTTAAAAATGCAAAGAAAGCAGCTAATAATGCTTTATTTGATAATAATTGGAGCATATATTTACACCTCTATATATTGTATTCTTTTTTAAGAAGTAAAAGATTTCCACAACTTACATCTTTAAATTCCATAACATCAAATATTTTTTGGATTATATATACTCCTAATCCTCCTGGCCTAACTTCTTCTAGAGGTCTTGGCTTAACTTTTGATGGATCAACTTTGGGTCCAAAATCTCTAAGATAGATTTCTAGAATATTAGGTTCAGTCCATTTTAACGTCATTTTAATAATTTTATCTTTTTCGAATTTGTATGTATGCTCTATTATATTTGCGATTGCTTCATTAACTGCAAGTTCAGTATCAAATATATCTTGCTCATTAACTGATTTTTGAGATAAAAATTTTTGTACTACACTTCTTGCGATTTTAATATTTTCACTTTTTGAGAGAAAAGTAATTGAAATTATATCCATTATCCATTCCCCTTTAAAATTTGTATTTTTTGATTATAATTTCCAAATTTATTCCAACCTTCTTTTAAATTGTATTTTTCTTTAACAAAATTGTCAACGTATAAGATTTTTGGTTGAATAGCTTTAATTATCTCAATAAAGTTTTTTGAGAATATTTCAAAATTTTCTTTTGTTATTACTAATTTTTCAGGTAAAACTGGGATATCAGTTATTCCGTATTCTTTTAGAACTCTTTTTGATTTTTCGATTTTTTCTTTTCTTTTATTTTCAAGTTCAATCTTTGAAAATATACAACCGCAATATGTCTGACGGTAAATATTTTGTTCTTTGATAAATTTTAAAGCTTCTTGGTATTCCTTTCCTTTCCTGAAATATGTTTCGATATATTTTACTTTAACTTCCTGCTCTATTATTTTACCAATTTTATTTATTTTTTCCAAAACTTTTCTTGGAGAGGAAGTTAGAGTAGTTGCAAAAGAATTAAAATTGTTTATTTTAGCTGTAATTGCTGTATTTTTTAAAAGAAGATATATACATTTATCGCACCGTGGACTGTTAATACCAAGATTTTCAAGACCTTTCACATATCTAAAGTAAACTTCGGGTTCATATCTGCTTTCAATAATTTCTAAATTCCACATCTTTGCAAGTTTCAAAACTTCATTGAATCTTTTTTCATATTCAGATTTTGGATGGATATTTGGATTGTAAAAATAAATGTATTTTATTTTTTCTTTCATATGAAAGTATGCAGGCACCAAATCTGGCGCACAACATACGTGAAGAAGCAATTAAAACACCTTCTTTGAATCAAGTAATAAAGTTACAGGTCCATCATTTACTAAAGATACTTGCATGTGTGCACCAAATTCACCAGTTTCAACTTTTAAATTATAATTCTTACAGATATTTACAAATTCTTCATAAAGTTTTTTGGCGATATCAGGAGATGCTGATTCAGAATAAGAAGGTCTTCTACCCTTTCTGCAATCACCATATAAAGTGAATTGAGATACTATAAGGAGCTCACCTTTTATATCAAGTAATGAAAGGTTCATTTTTCCATTTTCGTCATCAAAAATTCTCAAATTAATTATTTTTTCGGAAAGATACTTGATGTCTTTTTTATCGTCATCTTTTCCAACTCCTAGCAATACTAAAAGTCCGTTTTCTATTTTTCCAACTGTTTTTCCTTCTACTTCAACTTTTGCATTTTTAACCCTTTGTACTACGGCTCTCATCTTCTTCTCACCCTCAATATTCCAGATTTTTTATTTAATTGACTTATTATATCATTTAGTTCATTTAAAGATTTTACCACAATTGTCAGATGTGCAAAGACTGAATTCCAATTTTTTGATTCATTTAATTTAAAACTTTTTACGTTTATGTTTTTTGAAACTAAGAGATTCATTATTTCGGCAAGTCTTTCGTTTTTGTCAAATTCAATTTCTAAGTTCGTCAAAAATTCATTTGAATCATCAGATAACCATTTGGCTTTAAATAGTCTATCTTCATCTATATCTCTAATATTTTTGCAGTTAATTCTATGTATAGTTATTCCTCTTCTGCTTGCTACTCCTACTATTTCATCACCTGGAACTGGCATACAACATTTGGCTATGTGAATATCAATGTTTGATATTCCATCTATTTCAACGGCATTCTTAATTTTTTTTGAAGCTTTTGTTTTTTTCTTGTAATTTTTTTCGGGCTTGTTTTCTATTAATTCTAGTAAATCATTAAAAGTAATACTACCTTCACCTATGCGTGTATAAAATTCATCTATGCTCAAATTATGATTTTTTATAAATTCATTTACTTTTTCATGTTCGAGTAATTTTTCTATGGAAATATTTAACCTTTTTGATAACTTTCTAATAACATCTTTTCCAGATTCGATTAGTTTTTCTTTTTCTTTTTCTCTAAAAAATCTTCTAATTTTTGCTTTTGTTCTAGGACTTTTAGCATACTTTATCCAGCTAAGGCTTGGGCCTTTACTTGATTTATTAACTAAAATTTCTACTACATCACCATTTTTTAGCTTGTAATTTATTGGAACAATTTTTCCATTTACTTTTGCACCGGCAAAGTGATGCCCTATTTCAGTATGAATAGCATAGGCAAAATCGATTACGGTTGATCCCAATGGCATATGAATTATTTCTCCCTTTGGAGTTAGAACAAATACTTCATCAAGTTGCAATTCATTTTTAAGCTCGGAAAGGTTTGTACTTCCTTGAAGAAGTTCTTTTCGCCAATCAAGAAGCTGAAGTAACCATTTTTGCTTTAGATCAACATTTTTTTCTTTGTAAATCCAATGTGCAATTAATCCATATTCAGCTTCATTATGCATTTGGTTGTCCCTGATTTGTATTTCTAAAGGTTCGCCGTATTGTGTTACAACTGTGGTATGAATTGATTTATAACCATTTGATTTTGGAGCTGCAATGTAATCTTTAAATCTTCCAGGGAGTGGGACCCAAATATGATGTACTACTCCAAGAGCAGTATAACAGGTTTGGACGTCTTTTACAATTGCTCTTATTCCAATAAGATCATAAATTTCTTCAAATTTTTTATTTTTTTCTTTCATCTTCTTCCAGATACTGTAATAATGTTTATAACGACCTTCTACTTTAGCATTTATATTGTTTTCTTTTAATGCAAGTTTTAGTTGATTTACATATTCGTTTGTTCTTTCTTCCCTTTCTTTCTTTTTTTCAGATACTAATTCTTTAATCATGTAATATTCTTTTGGGTATAAAACTTTAAAAGAAAGGTCTTCAAGTTCCCACTTAATTACATGAATCCCAAGTTTATGTGCGATAGGAGCATAAACTTCAAGGGTTTCAAGTGCTTTGTATTTCTTTTTTTCCTCATCTTCTACATATTGTATTGTTCGCATATTATGTAGTCTGTCAGCAAGTTTTACAAAAATAACTCTTACATCTTCAGCCATTGCAAAGAGCATTTTTTGTATGGTTTCGCTCTTTTTCTTTTGTTCGATATTTCCAACGGGTGCATTAATCTTGCTGACCTTTGTTACTCCATCAACAATTAATGCAACTTCTTTACCAAACATTTCTTCAATCTCTTTCAAAGTGACTTTGCCTTCACTATCTTCAACTGTGTCGTGTAAAATTCCAGAGATTATAGTAGTAATATCTAATTTTAATGATGCTAAAATTTTAGAAACTTCAATTGGATGAGTGATAAAAGGCTCACCGGATTTTCTATAATAACCTTCATGCCCATATTCAGCTAATTTGACTGCTTTTTTGATTTTTTCTTTTTCGGTTTCTGATAGTTTTCTTTTAAGAACCGTTTCCAAATTTTTAATATATTTTTCAGTATTTATCATATTTAAACACTCCTTAACTCTTTTGGAAATATTTTAACACAAATTTTGCAAAGTGTGTTATAATATCGATGTGAAATGTAATAAGTATGTAAAGAGTTAAATTCTACTAAATTAAAGGAGGGATTAAGGTGAGGAAGCTGTGGGTTTCTATTTTAGGTTTGGTTTTGCTTTTAGCGCTTAGTGGTTGTATAGGTAACATGTTTGAATCGCACGATTATACGATTAAAAGTTCAGTAGGGGCTGGAGAAGCTTTACCTCCAAATAGTATTATTGAAGTAGGGATGTTAAAAGATGGGAAACCAGCATCATCGTTGATAAAGGTATATTTAGAGGGAAAGCTTTATTTTGAAGCTACACAGACAAGTTTGACACATGTATTTGCAGCAAAAGATGAAGGAGAATACAAAGTTGAAGTTATTTTACCAGATAGTGATGTTAAAAAGGAATTAAGTTTCAAAGTTTCGGCACTTGAAAGGGAAGTATACTTGGATGGTGGAAAAATTTACTATGATTATTTGTCTGATGATCTTCTTTCACCTGCGACAGATTTATATATAAGATTTTATAAGCTGAATGAAAAAGTTATGGATAATGGTGAAGTAGTTCTTGAAAGAAGAAGGTTGAATTTGTTGGATACAGATGGAAATAACATATACGATACCTGGGAAGTTTTACCTTCAACAGCGACTACATATGATCAGCTTTGGTATAATATTCCAAATCCAGTTAATCAGTATGATACAGTTTGGCAATTAAGCTATATTGAATACAATGATAATGAAATTAACCTAAAATATACTGGCGTTTCAGGTACTTATAAGGGATATACTTTAACTGTTCCTTTTGCAGAAGTTGGATTTGAATTGAACGAATGGTACTCAAGATATATTACTACTACTGATTTTTCAAAACATATTTATGGTCAATTTATGATTCATGAAAGGTATAACTCTGATTCTAAGCCAGTGTTTAAAATTATGCCAGAAAAGAAGACAGTATCTCCAGGTCAATCCTTGAAGATTTTTGTAAAGGCTGAAAATGTTGCTGATTTTGCAAAAATATATGATGTGAGATATATGCAATTTGCTCTAAATCATAGTACTATGCTTGTGTTAGATTCTGTAGAATTTCCAGAATTTATGGATGGATTGAAAGAAACAGGTGCATATAATAAGAATGATTCTTCTGTAGTCCTTTACAAGGCATTTTTTGATGAGAAGGATGAATCTGAAGATGCAACATCAACAATTGCAGTTCTTAATTTTACAGTTACCGATGATGCAACTGGGGAACTTTCAGCAAGCTTAGTTTATGAGGGTTGGTGGAACACATATTCAAATTATCCAGATTTACCAAATCCACTTATAAAAGACAAAGATAATTCAAACGTTGATGGTTTTGTATTTGATCATACACCTGTAGTTATCACCGTAGGAGGTGAGGAATAATGATTAAGAAAATCTCTGTGCTTTTAATATTAGCTATATTTGGAGTATTTTTGTTTGCTGGAGCTCTTGTAGATAATGCTCAAAAATATGCAAATAATATTAATGCGAGAATTGAAAAGTTTGGCTTGCTCTGGAAAGCTTCTCCTAATGAAAAGTTTTTTGAAGAGTTTGAAAAATTTAATGTTACTTCTGTTGATGAAGTTTTAAGAAAATTAAACGGCACAAGAGAATTACCATCTGAGGTAAAATCTAAGATATTTAATTATCTTAACTCCTTTAAAGGAAAAGTGACTCCAGATAATATGACAACAACAGATGATTTAATGATGTCTTCTTTTGTGTTGATTAAACCTGAAAATATAACAGATAAGACTTTTTATAGATTAGAACCAATCAGAGATCAATATATGCACGGAAGTTGTTGGGCATTTTCAACAGCAGCTATGATGGAAAGTGCTTATGCAGTACAAGTTCTTGGTAAAGAAGAAGGAAATGTAGATAATTTAGTTGATTTTTCAGAAAGATGGGCAGCATATCATAATATTGATTGGGATGTATATACAAAATCTAGATATGAGTATGTACAGGATAAAAACTCTTTGGAAGGCGGGAATGTGTATTTTTCATCCTATAATATGGTTAGATATGGTATGATTAAGGAAGAATCTGCTCCATATTCGGACGTATATCTTGTTTCAGATGAAGTAATACCATTGCCTCCACAAGCATACAGGGCTCCAAGAATTAAAGCTAGCAGAACAATAATGATACCAGATGCGGTAAGTGCAAACGAATTAGGTTATAGTTATGAAGAATACATTAATATGATAAAAACTGCATTAAAACGCTTTGGCTCTCTTTCAGTTGCATATACTGTTCCAGCTGATTTTGGAGGATATAGCCGTGGAATATATGTTCCTACTTCAAATGAACAATCAGGTGGGCATGCTGTTACGCTAGTAGGTTGGGTAGATGGAAAAGATCTTGACGATGTTATATTGTCTTCAAAAATTAATCCTGAAGCAAGTCCAATTCTAGATGAAGAACTTCCAGATGGCTCATTCACATATTATGATCCTACAATTGATGCGACTTATACAACCAGCTTGTTCTGGATTGTAAAAAATTCATGGGGTTACAATTGGGGAGATGGAGGCTACTTTGTAGTTCCAGCAATTTCTAAAGAAGCGTATGAGGCAAAAAAAGTTGGTTGGTGGATGATCGATTCAAGGAACATGTATGTTTCCATCTTTGATGATTTAGCAAAACATGAGGGAGATTCAGTTGATTGTAATGGTGATGGTGTTGTAGACATTAATGACTTTAATTATTTGGTTTCAAAAGTTGGTAGTACTGAAAGTGCCGACATAGAAAAGCTCGATATTTCATTCCCAAAAGATGGAAAAATTGATGGAAATGATGTTGCAACTTGGGTGTTTTTATATAATAAACTTTATGGAAATGACTAAGAATATGATTTAAAAATATGCCCCGGTTTTAAAACCGGGGCATATCTTTTATAATTTTGATAATATTTTTTCAGGAGTTATTGGAAGAGATGTAATTCTAACACCGACTGCATTATATATTGCATTAGCTATTGCAGCCGGTGGTGTGTCAATTCCAATTTCTGCAACAGATTTAGCGCCAAAGGGACCAGTAGGTTCATAACTTTCTACAAATTTTACGATTATATTTCCTATATCTTTTCTTGAAGGAATTTTATATTGCATTAAATTGTTTGTCAATAATTTTCCACTTGGTGAGTATTTAACATCTTCAAATAATGTCATACCAATTCCCTGCACAAGACCACCTTCAACTTGAATTCTTGCAAGATTTGGATTAATTGTAACACCACAATCTACTACCGCCACATAGTTTATAAGCTTAACTTTTCCTGTTTCAATATCAACTTCAACTTCTGCAAAACCTGCCATAAATGGTGGTGGAGATTCTTCACCAACATATGAAGCATCTGCAATCAGCTGCTTTTGATTTTCAGTGTAATACAAAACTGTGGCAAGTTCTTTTAAATCAACTTTTTTACTACCATCTTTTTCCAATATATATTTTCCATCAAAGTCTACTTTTGATTCATCAAGCCCTAATTTAAGCGCTCCTTCTCTAATAATCATTCTTTTCATTTTTTCTGCTGCCCTTTTGACAGCATTGCCTGAGACGTATGTAGTACTTGATGCATATGCGCCAACGTCAAATGGAGTAAGATCGGTGTCTGATGAATAAACAATAATATTTTCAGTAGGAACTTGAAGGACTTCAGCTGCTATTTGGGCAAGTATTGTGTCACTTCCAGTACCAAGATCCGTTGCTCCAACTAATAAATTAAATGATCCATCATCGTTTAATTTTAGTATGGCGGATCCCATATCAATGTTTGCAATACCTGAACCTTGCATTGCTATTGCCATTCCAATTCCTCTGAATTTAGTTTCTGATATTTTTTTTCTTGGAAATTTTTCTTTCCAGTTGATTAATTTCATTCCTTCTTCAACACATTCATTTAATTTACAACTTCTTACAATCATATCTACTCCTTCACGGCCTTCGCCCATTATCTTGAATATTGGTGAAGTTTCGCCTTCACGTATCATATTCTTTTTTCTAAATTCTGCAGGATCCATATTTAGTTTTTCTGCTAAGATATCAATAGCAGATTCAAGTGCAAAGTTTCCTTGAATTGCACCATATCCTCTATATGCCCCAGCAGGTACTTTATTTGTATAAACAACTTTTCCTGAAAATCTTACAGCATCAACTTTGTTGTACATTGGAAGTGTTTTTGAACCAGCAACCATAAATGTAGTAAGAGCATGTTCTCCATATGCTCCGGTATCTGATAAACCTTTCATGTCAATAACCTTTAATTTTCCATCTTTTGTTGCTCCTAGTGTAATATCATATCTCATAGGATGTCTAGTATATGTTGCTTCAAAAACTTCTTGACGAGAATAAACAATTTTTGCAGGTTTTCCTGTTTTTAATGTAACAGCGGCAACAAAAGGCTCACCATGTATTGCTTGTTTTCCACCAAAGCCACCACCAATCCTTGGTTTTACAACTCTAATGTCTTTTATTGGTATATTAAATGCTTCGGCAATTATTCTTCGAACATGGAATGGTACCTGTGTTGAAGAAATAATCACTAGTCTTCCATGCATATCAATATATGAGGCAGCGGTATGTGGTTCAAAAGCAACATGTGCTTGAGCTTGTGTATAAAATCTTTCGTTAATTATTACATCACATTTTTTTAGCTCTTCTTCAACATTGCCTATTTCCATTTCATATGATGCTGCAATGTTTTTTTTAGCATCAAACCCTATTTCAAACATTGGATGAGTTTCTTTTTCAGGATGTATAACTGAAGGATGATTTTCTGCTTTTTCAAAATCAAAAACTGGTTCTAGTATTTCATACTCTACTTTAATTTCTGACAATGCTTTTTCTACAACCTTTTCATCTTTTCCTGCAACAATTGCAACTTCATCTCCAACATATCTTACATATTCATCAAGTATATACCAATCATGCGGTGAAGGTTCAGGATAGCCCTGTCCTGCTCTAGTTATCGGAATTCTTGGAAGATCTTTATATGTTAAAACACATTCTATTCCGTCAATTTTCTCTGCTTTCGATGTATCAATACTTTTTATTTTTGCAAATGCATGGGGACTTCTTAAAATCTTTACCACAAGTGCGTCTTTGGGGGATAGATCATCTGTGTATACTGGTTTTCCTAAAAGAAGACCTAATGCATCCTTTTTTGGAATTTTTCTTGTAACTTCTTTCATTTTTCCACCCCCAAGAATTTTTCTATTGCTCTATGCTGCCCTACATATCCAGTGCACCTGCAAAGATTACCAATTAATTTGTCTGTTATTTCCTCTTTATCTTTAATGTTTTTATTTTTAAGATAGACCGTATTTACGATCAATCCAGGACTGCAAAAACCACATTGGTCGGCACCTTCTTCTGCAAGATATTGGGCAAAAACTTTTGCATCTTCGAGGCCTTCAACTGTTGTTATATGATGACCATCGGCTCTTGCAGCAAAAACAGAACATGAAGGTACAGGTTTTCCATCAAATAATACAGTACAAATTCCACACATTCCAGTGTCACAACCTCTCCTAACGCTATAATAGCCTAGCTTTCTTAGAACATCGAGTAAAATATCATCTGGATTTATTTCAACGTCTTTTTGTTCACCGTTTATTATTAGACTAATTTTCATTTTGTCACCTCCTCAAGGGTACGCTTTACAAGTGCTTTACAAACCTTTTTTCTATACTCTGCTGTGGCCCTTAAATCATCTGAAAATTTTAATTCTTCAGCTGCAATTTTTGCAGCTTTTTCAATACTTTCTTTTGTGACTGTGTTATTTGACAAAAATTCTGCAGCGTTTTTAGCAAGTTGAGCTATACCAGGTCTTGCACCGACAGCAATTTTGAATTTTCCCTTATTGTTTGATACAGCTACATTTAGTAAAGAAAAATCATATTCTGAATTTCTAACATATTTAAATGCTACCCTTAAATCTTCTTTCATTATCTCGATTTTTACCATGATGTCTTTTGTTATTTTTGATTCAAGAAATTTTTCAAGTGGTATTTCACCGTTTTTGTATAACTTTACATTTGTGTTTAATACTAAAAGAGCGGTAATTAAATCGGAAAAACCGTATTTAGGAAATATAGTTCCTCCAACAGTAACTATATTTCTCATTTGATAACTTAAAATTTTTTCTGCAACATTTTTTAAAAAGCCGTTGTATAAAGTTGAAAGTACAGGATGCTCTTCAAAAGCTGATATTGTCACCATCGAACCGATTTCAACTTTTTCTGGATAGTCGTTTATAAAGTCAAGATTTGCATCTATTAGATCAATTGCAACATCAAATTCTTGGCTTGAAAGTTTCAAAAATGCTGCTCCTCCGATAACTCGTGAATTTTTTTCGGTTAGTATTTGATATGCCTCTTCTAATGTTTTTGGCTTTACATATTCTTTAAACTTTATCATATATCCACCACCTTCTTTTCTTTAAGATTGTAATATGCTTTAATCATGAGGTTGTACACAAGTTGTTTTCTATATTCTTTTGATGCTCTAACATCAGTAATTGGATTTGAAAGCTTTTCATATTCGCTTGCAAGGTATTCAAAAAGTTCTAAGCTAATCTCTTTGCCTTTTACTTTTTCTTCTAGCAGCTTTTCACGCAATATTGTAGGTCCAACGGAACCGTAACAAATTGCAATGTCATCAATTTTGTTGCTTGATTCTTTTAATAGTATTGCAATACTTGCAATTGAGATGATCATCGCATTTCTTCTGCCAACTTTTTCAAAATAGAATTTATAGTCATTTTTTATATCAAGTTCTACTCCAAAAATAAATTCATTATCTTCTAATTCTATTTTTCCTGGGCCTTTAATAAAATCTTCAATGGGGATTTTTTTATTTGATGGTTTGACAATCACTTTTGCATTTAAAAGATAACTTGCAAGGACAAAATCTCCCGCCGGTGATGCATTTGCAATGTTTCCTACAGGAGTTCCTCTGTTTCTAATCATTGGTGAACCAATTAGCCTTATTACATTATTTAGATATTCGTTTATGTTATTATCTTTTAGATATTCTCTGAGTTGACTGTATGTAAAGTTTAATGGGATAAATAGTTTATCACTAATTTTTGGGCCTTCAATAATAGCTTTTGTATCTATTACTGTGTCTGTTTTTATTGCATTAGCCCTCATTTTGACAAAAAGATCAGTACCACCGGAAAAGAGGAAGCCTTTTGTAGATGCTTTAATTTCAGATAATTCTTCAACGGTTTTAGGTAAGAAATAATTTTTAATCATTTTTTTCACTTCCTTTGATCTTGCTAGAAGCTATTTTCACAGCATCAATGATCTTTATATATCCAGTACATCTACAAAGGTTTCCCTCAAGTGCTTCTTTTATTTCTTCTTCGCTTGGATTGGAATTTTTATCGAGTAGCACTTTTGTTGAAACTATAAATCCTGGTGTGCAAAATCCACATTGTATTGCTCCAGCTTCAACATAAGCATCTTTAATTGGATCTTTAATACCCTCAAGTGTGATCACTTCTTTTCCATCAAGCTCAACTGCAAGCATAAGGCATGAATGAACATTTTTACCGTTGACGATTATCGTACAAGCTCCGCATTCTCCTTCACCACATCCTTCCTTTACAGACGTTATCTTTAAATCATCTCTTAAAAAGTCAAGAGCTCTTTTATAAACAGGTACATCCCTTTCAATTGTTTGTCCGTTGAGTGTGAATTTAATTTTCATTTTTTCACCCCATTTATGTATTCAATGATTTTCTCAAATACTGGTGGAATAGGATTAATTTTTATGTTATCTTGCACAGCTTTAATATCTTTTAAGCCATTTCCAGTAATAAATATTGCTACAGTATCTTCTTTTTTTAGTAAATCCATAGAGATAGCTTTTTTAAAACCTGCATATGCAGCGGCACCAGCAGGTTCTGCGAAAATACCCGTGTTTTTAGCAAGTTCAAATATTGCGGTTTTGATTTCTTCATCATTGACAGTTAAAAATGTTCCACCACTTTTTTCAACATATTTACATGCTTTTATTACATCACGAGGCTTCCCAACAGAAATACTATCTGCAATTGTGTTTGGTATTATATCTACAGGAGTGTAAGGTTTTCCATTAGAAAATGTTTTTGCAATTGCATCTGCCCCTTTTGCTTGAATACCGATTATTTTTGGAATTTTTTGTATAAGGTTTAAGTTGTAAAAATCATAAAAACCTTTGTAAATTGAGCTTATAACTGTTCCATCTCCTGCGCTTACAAAAACGATATCTGGAACTTCAAAATCAAGTTGTACAGCAAGTTCCATAGCACCAGTCTTTTTGCCCTCAAGAAGGTATGGATTAATAGCAGAATTCCTTGAATACCAATTTAACTTTTTGCCAACTTTTGTAGATATATCAAACGCTTGATCATAATTTCCGTCAACAAGAATTACATTTGCTCCGAAAACATGTAACTGCGCAAGTTTTGCAATTGGAATATTTTTAGGTACAAATATAAAAGTTTTAAGATCAGTAGGTGCTGAAAGGCCTGCTAGAGAGCTTGCTGCATTTCCAGTTGAGGCACAGTAGATGGTATCATATCCGTATTCATATGCTTTTGAGATGGCAATTGCTGAGGCTCTATCTTTGTAAGAGCTAGTAGGGTTTGTCCCATCGTATTTAAAGAAGACTTTTTTTATGCCATAATAATTTTTAAATTCATATGTAGGGGTATTACCTACGACTTGTTTGACTTTATATTCTGTAATTGGTAAAATCTTTGAAAATTGTGAGATATCTCCATGTTTGTCAAAATCAGATTTTTTAACATTTATTAAATCGTAATTAAAGATTACTTCTAATGTTCCGTATCTTTCGCCACATTTGGGGCAGGTATACATATTTGGTTCTGGATCATAAATAGTACCACAAGTTATACATTTCAATTTGTACACATTAATCCCTCCTATAGTTTGTTTTAAATTATACTTGATATTTGATGTAATCAAAAAATAACAAGAAATTAAGAATTTTTTTGAATTTTACAATTTTTGAAAATTTTACAGATATTATTAGTGATTTTCGTTTTAAACTTATGATATACTATAAATGTGGAGGTGTTTAGGTATGATAAATAGGCAGCAGGCATGGGAACTTTTAAATGAACATGTTAAGACAAAAAATCTCATAAAACATTGTCTTGCAACAGAAGCAGTTATGAGAGATCTTGCAAACTATTTTGAGGAAGATGAAGAAACTTGGGGACTTGCAGGACTTTTACATGACTTAGATTATGAATATACGAAAAATACTCCAGAAGAGCATGGATTGAAAACAGTAGAGTTGCTTGGAGATTTAGTTAGTCAAGATATTAAAAATGCAATACTTGCCCACAGTGGGAAAAAATCTAGAGATACTTTGATTGAAAAAGCAATTTATGCTGCTGACCCTACAACTGGTTTTATTGTTGCAGCTGCACTGATTAAACCGGAAAAAAAGTTAGAATCAATAGATGTTCAATTCTTATTAAAACGTTTTAAGGAAAAATCTTTTGCAAGAGGGGCAAATAGGGATCAAATGGCAAGCTGTGAAAAATTTGGTCTTTCACTTGAGAAATTTTATGAAATTGCCTTAAATGCAATGAAGAAGATATCAAAGGAGCTTGGTTTATGATATCAGGTTTGTTTTTTTGGCTTTTTCCATTTTTATTAATTTCTTTTGATTTAGCGTTTTCCGATCTTTTTTTATCTTTTATGTTGTTTTTCTTTTTAGAATCTGTTAATAGCTTTAGCTTTGAAAAAGCGTTAAGATACGTTGTTTTTCTTTCTTTATATAATATGGTAATCTTTAAAGATTTTAATTTAATTAATATTTTTTTGATATTTTTAATCATATTAATAGAGTCGTATAGAGATTCTTTCTTAAAGATTTGGATTTTACCTTTGCTGGAAGCTTTTATTTTTTATTCTTTGTTTTTGATTAATGGTAATTTAAAAGTAGTTATTATTTCAATATTAATTTCTTTGTTGATATATGGATATTTAATAAAGAAAGGAATAATAAAATTTAAATAGAGGAGGTAATATAATGAAGGTAACTTTACCAGATGGAAGTGTAAAAGAATATAGAGAAAAAATTACGCTTGCACAAATTGCACGAGAGATTAGTGAAGGGTTATACAGAAATGCAGTTGGAGGAATAGTTAATGGAATGCTATGGGATCTTGAAAGACCTATTGACTTTGATTGTGAGATAAGAATTATAACGAAAAAGGATAAAGAGGCGCCAGAATTTTTTAGGCATACCATGGCACATATAATGGCTCAAGCAGTTATGAGAATATATGGTCCAGAAAATGTTAGACTAGGTATAGGTCCTACTATTGAAAATGGATTTTATTATGACTTTGAAATATTGAATGGGGTTATAAAAGAAGAGGATTTAGAAAAGATTGAAAAAGAAATGAAAAAGATCATAAAGGAAGATTTAAAGATTGAAAGGTTTGAACTGAGTAAAGATGAAGCTATAAAGATGATGGAGGAAAAAGGTCAAATATACAAAGTAGAGTTAATAAAAGAAATACAAGATGAAAAAGTGAGTTTTTATAAGCAAGGAGAATTTGTGGATCTATGTAGAGGACCACATTTACCAAGAACGGGAATGATAAAGCACTTTAAACTATTGTCTGTTTCTGGTGCATATTGGAGAGGTAGTGAAAAAAATCCAATGCTTCAAAGAATTTATGGTACAGCATTTGCTACCAAAGATGAATTGGATAATTATTTAAAAATGCTTGAAGAAGCTAAAAAGAGAGATCACAGAAAATTAGGTCCAAAACTTGGATTATTCTTTATAAACACAGATGTTGCAGCTGGAATGCCAATATTCCTTCCAAAAGGTGCAACTATTTTAAATGAACTGATGAGTTTTTCAAGACAACTTCACAAAAAGTATGGATATAAAGAAGTAATGACTCCATTAATTATGAATGTAAAGCTTTGGCATCAAAGCGGTCACTGGGATCATTACAAAGATAATATGTATTTTACAGAAAAGGAAGAGACTGAATACGCAGTAAAGCCAATGAACTGTCCAGGACATATTCTGATTTATAAGAATGATGTAGTTTCTTACAGAGATCTTCCTATAAGGCTTTTTGAATTTGGGAAGGTTCATAGGTATGAAAGAAGTGGAGTATTACATGGGCTTCTTAGGGTGAGGGCATTTACTCAAGATGATGCTCATATATTCTGTAGACAAGATCAAATTGAAGAAGAAGTAAGCTCTGTTGTAAGGCTTATAGACGAACTTTATAAACCATTTGGATTTACTTACAGAGCAACTTTGAGCACCATGCCAGAAGATCATATGGGGGATGAAGAGACCTGGGAAAAAGCAACAAATGCTCTAAAAAAAGTTTTAGAAGATATAAAGCTTGATTTTGATATTGCAGAAGGTGAAGGTGCTTTCTATGGTCCGAAAGTTGATTTTCATGTAAAAGATTCTCTTGGTAGAGAATGGCAATGTGCAACAATTCAACTAGATTTTCAAATGCCAGAAAGGTTTGACCTTAAATATGTAGACAAGGATGGTATTGAAAAAAGGCCAGTGATGATTCATACGGCAAAATATGGATCACTTGAAAGATTCTTTGGAATATTAATTGAGCATTATGCAGGAGCGTTCCCACTTTGGATTTCACCAGTACAGGTATTAGTGTTACCAGTTTCTGATAAATATATTGATTATGCAAGAAAAGTTGCAAGGTTGTTAAGTGAAAATAATATTAGGGTTGAAGTTGATGGTAGGAACGAAACGCTTGGTTATAAGATTAGAGAAGCTCAAATCAGCAAAGTACCATATATGATTATTGTAGGAGAAAATGAAGAGAAAAGTGGTAAAATAAGTGTTAGAAGCAGAGATGGAGCCGAGGAAAAAGATGTAAATATTGAAGAATTTGTTGAGATTGTCCGCAAGGCTATTGCTGAAAGAAGGTGATAAATTGATTTCAAAAGAATTATCAAATTTTCTGAAAGAAAAATTATATGACTATGATATAGGTTTTGAAAAAGGAGAAAAAGATATAAATATTTTTGAAGAAAATGGATTTATCTTTGTAGAAAAGAATCAAGATATTGTTTTTTCTCTCAAAAACGAAAAACAATATTTTGACCTTTTACCTATAATAATTGAAAAAGTTGTAAGAGGGCACTTAAATGTTTTACACAAGGATAAGGCAGAAGAATTAATTGTTGATTTGCTTGTAAATATAATAGTTTTAAGTGAAGTAGAAGACAGTGATGGATATAGCCATACTGAAAGAGTTGCAAGAATGGCGGAAAAATTTGGAAGATTTTTAGGAATGGATGAGAAAGAATTAAGAAAATTTGTATTTCATGCATATTTGCATGATGTTGGAAAAATCAGCCTTGAACAATTAATGTTATATTCACCCACTAGGATGAGATTGTTTGAAGAAAGTTACCAAGATCACACAGTTATGGGAAGTATTTTTCTTTCGATGTTCGAAGTTTTGTGGGAATATATTCCAACTGTTAGATATCACCATGAAAGATGGGATGGAAAAGGTTATCCTGATGGTTTGAGAGAAAGACAGATTCCATATTATGCCAGAGTAATTTCTATACTAGATTTTTTTGATGAAACAACTCATTTTATTTCTTCAGAATGGGAATCTGAACTAAAAACTCCAAAAGAAGCTATGGAAATGATTAAAAAGTTATCCGGAAAATATTTTGATCCAAATTTGGTCGAAAAATTTGAAAGTTTTTTAAAAAGTGAGGGGGTGATATAATTAGCCCGACAGTTTTTTGGATTATATTAGGAGTAATATTAATGGCAGCTGAGATATTAACGCCTACGTTTTTTATATTCTGGTTTGGTGTAGGCGCATTGGCATCAGCACTAGTTGCTTTTTTCATAGGCAATACAATTTGGGAACTTGTTACATTTATAGTAGCCTCTGGTATTTTGGTTATTTTAACAAGGCCTCTTGCAAATAAAATTAGTGGAGAGCAAACGAGAAAGATTAATGTTGATGAGATAATTGGAAAGCATGCCTTGGTTTTAGAAGATATTAACAACAAAGCAGGAACTGGAATTATTAAAGTAAATGGTGATACCTGGAGAGCATTCTCAAATGATGATGAAATTGTAATAAAAAAGGGGGAATATGTAAAAATTTTGCAAGTTGAAGGTGCACATGTTGTGGTTGAAAAAATAGATAAGGGGGTATGATAATATGTTATACTTTTTGTTTTTAATATTAATATTCTTTTTGTTTTTAGTTGCGGCATCTGGTATAAGAATTGTTAGACCGTATGAAAGAGGATTGGTAGAAAGACTTGGAAAGTTTAGAAAAGAAGTTAAAGCTGGTATTCATTTTATAATTCCTTTTTTTGATAGAATGATAAAAGTAGATTTAAGAGAACATGTCATAGATGTTCCACCTCAAGAAGTTATTACAAAGGATAACGTTGTTGTAACTGTAGATGCTGTCATATACTATGAAATTACAGATGCATACAAGGCAGTATACAATGTTAGTAATTTTGAATTTGCAACCATAAAGCTTGCACAAACAAATCTTAGAAATGTTATTGGTGAATTAGAACTTGATCAAACGCTTACCTCGAGAGAAGAAATAAATACAAAACTTAGAACTGTACTTGATGAAGCTACTGATAAATGGGGAATTAGAATTACAAGGGTGGAAATTAAGAAAATAGATCCTCCAAAAGATATTATGGAGGCTATGAGTAAACAAATGAAAGCTGAAAGGACAAAGAGAGCCGCAATTTTAGAAGCAGAAGGAATTAGACAATCTGAAATTTTAAAGGCGGAAGGTCAAAAACAGGCAGCGATTTTAAAGGCAGAAGGTGAAGCGGAGGCCATTAAGAAAGTGGCAGAAGCAAATAAGTATAAATTGATTGCTGAAGCTCAGGGTCAAGGTGAAGCTATTATGTTAGTATTTAAATCAATCCATGAAGGAAATCCTACCAACGATGTTATTGCAGTAAGATATCTTGAGACACTTAAAGAAATGGCTAATGGAAATGCAACTAAGATATTCTTACCAATGGAATTATCAGGTATTTTAGGAAGTATAGGAGCAATTTCTGAAATGTTTAAGAGTGGCGGTGAAAAAGATAATGCTTGATGTTACCTTTTTTACGCTTATTACAGGGGCTGTAGGGCTCCTGATTTCTATTGCATTAGCTTTTTTAATTGTAATTTCAAAGACATTCTTTAAATATGGTACGTTTAGAGTTTTTAATGAATTAATTGTTTTAGGGCTTGGAATATTAGGTTGGTATTATATACCTAAAGGTATTTTGCAATTGTTTTTCTTTTTAATTCTTTCAACGCTTTACCAACTTTATAGGATTATTAGGGATATTTATTCTATAGATACCAGGTTTAGAATATTGGTTTTAGCTTTGGGAAAAGATAGATTTGAGTATGCTATATTTTCAATTAAAAGAGTAAGCAAAAGAATAATTGGAAGCTTTTTTAAATATTTTGCGATTTTAATTGCCGCTTATCCCATTTCTCAGTCGTTGCATGCAGAAATAGTTGGTGTAATATCTTTATTAGTTGGTATTATACTGGTTCTGCTAAAATTAGACTGAGAAAGGGGAGTATTTGTGAAAAAATCATATTTTGAAGCTTTTCTTTTTCTAATAGTATTGATACTTGCTTTTTTGTTTGTAAACTCCTATATGGGAGTTTCTAATTTTTTTAAGACACTAATGCTAACAGCCCATGATTTATTATTAAATACCGTATTTTTTATTATGGCAGTAGCAGTTATTACTGGAGCTTTTTCAGGTCTTTTGTTTGAATTTAAGGTTGCTGATTTGATAGATGTAATTTTAAGACCGTTTATGAAACCTCTCTATAACCTTCCTGGTGTTTCTGTGATGGGAATAATTGCAACTTACTTTTCAGATAATCCAGCTATTATTGCTCTTGCAAAGGATAAAAGGTTTATGAAAAACTTTGCAAAGTGGCAAGAACCTTTGCTGTGTAATTTGGGAACTTCTTTTGGGATGGGACTAATAGTTTCAACTTTTATGATTGCTCAAGGTAGTAAAATGGGGTATAATCTAGTTCCCGCCGTGTTTATTGGAAATTTGGGTGCAATTTTTGGAAGTATTGTTAGCGTAAGAGTTTTTTCAAGTTTTACAAGGAAAAAATTGGGAGAATACGATGATTCGGAAGAAGTAATAAATGTTGAATATGAGGCTGGCAATAGTTATGGCAGTTTTACAGAGAGACTTTTAACTGCGTTACTTGATGGTGGAAAAAAGGGTGTTGATATTGGATTAGGTATCATTCCTGGAGTACTAGTAATTAGCACTTTTGTAATGATGATTACTTTTGGGCCAAAAGATCCAACAGTAGGATACCAGGGACTTGCATATGAAGGTATTCCAATATTGCCTTATTTGGGTGAAAAAATATTCTTCATTTTAAAGTGGTTGTTTGGTTTTTCCAATCCTGAATTGATTGCCTTTCCTTTAACTTCATTAGGTTCAACTGGTGCTGCACTTGCATTAATCCCAAAGTTTATTGATTTGAATATTATTACACCGAATGATATAGCAGTCTTTACAGCCATGGGAATGACTTGGAGTGGATATTTGAGCACTCATATTGCTATGATGGATGAACTTGGGTATAGATTTTTGACAGGTAAAGCAATTTTGTCGCATACAATTGGAGGACTTGCAGCTGGTGTTTTTTCACATTTTATTTATATGTTATTATAACCTTCCCACTCTGTATTTCAAAATTGTAACATGTTGTAGTAAAAAATTAATAATATGTATGTTTTAATGTAGCATAAATTAGTTTATTATTGTTTTAGATTTTTTACTGAAGGGAGTGGGGAGAATGGACAAAAAAATTCTCAACCAAAAATTGAAAGCATTGGCAGAAAAGCACGGAACTCCTATTTTAGTAATGGATTTGGAAATAATAAGAGATAACTACAAAAGACTTGTAGAAAATGTAAAAAATTCAAAGATTTATTATGCTGTTAAGGCCAACTCCCATATTGAAATTTTAAAACTTTTAAGAGATTTAGGAAGCTATTTTGATGTGGCTTCAAGACCAGAGATTGAAAAGCTCTTAAGTATAGGTGTAGAACCAGAGAGGATGAGTTTTGGGAATACAATAAAGAAATCTTCAGATATAGCGTTTGCATATGAAAAAGGAATTAAAATGTTTGCAGTTGACAGCGAAATGGAGATAGAAAAGATAGCAAAAAATGCTCCAAATTCGAATATATATGTTAGAATTAGTACCAATGGGATGGAAGATGATGCAGACTGGCCTTTAACCAAAAAATTTGGAACAAGTGTTGATCACGCCATTTCGTTGGTAAAATATGCGCACTCATTGGGACTTAATCCAATTGGTGTGAGTTTTCATGTGGGATCACAAAATTATAACCCTGAAAATTGGAGAGTTGCTATTAGGGAAGTTTCTGTAGTATTTGAAGAGGCAAGAAGAATGGGAATTGAAATGAAAATGGTAAATACTGGTGGAGGAATGCCAGTAAAATATTCAAAAAATATTCCAACAGTTGAAGAAATTTCTGCAGTTATAAATGAGGCAATTGCAGATTATATTGGAGAAGATGTAACAGTAATATTGGAACCAGGACGTTCAATGGTAGGTAACGCTGGTGTAATGATAACGAGTGTAATTTTAAGAAGCCAAAAAGGAGAAGAAAAATGGATTTATACTGATGCAGGAGTATTCCATGGTCTTACTGAAACTATACAAAATATAAGGTATGAAGTTGAAGTTATTGACAAAGAGGATGAAGAAAAGGAAAAATTTGTTCTTGCAGGTCCAACATGTGATAGCGTTGATGTAATGTATTATGATATTAATTTACCGAAAACCACAACAATGGATGATTTAATTGTATTGTATAACACAGGAGCGTACACTACTGAATATGGTACAAATTTCAATGGTATACCTTCTCCTAAGATAATCTTTGAAAGTTCAATATTTGTAAAGCAAGAATTGTTTGAAGAAGTATAGTTTACTTAAATTTTATGTGATATAATATAGTTGTGTAACATGCCGAGGTGGCGGAACTGGCAGACGCGCATGACTCAGGATCATGTGGAGTTTTCTCCGTGCGGGTTCAAGTCCCGCCCTCGGCACCAGTCCCGGTAATATCCGGGAATTTTTTTGTATTAGAAAAGTAAGAAAGGTGGAGAAAGTGGATATTGTAAATTTCTCGCAGTTAAAGGTCACAGTTGGATTTGAAAATGAGATAAGAGAAGAAATTGTAAAGAGTATAATTTCTAATGAAAAAACTTTTATAGTAACTTTGAATGCTTCTATTTTATTAAGAGCGTTGAAGGATGGTTATTATAGAAACGTTGTAAATAATGCTACATATATTATTCCCGATGGTTCTGGAATAGTATGGGCCTTAAAAAGGAACAGAAACATTTTAACTGATAGAATTACAGGTATAGACACAATGTTATATCTATGTGAAAAGTCTAAAGAGTATAACTGGAAGGTTTATCTTTTAGGTGCTAAACCAAAAGTTATTGAAGAGGCGGCTAAAAAGCTAAAAAATAGTGGTGTAAATGTCGTTGGCTTTCATCATGGTTATTTTCCTTTTGATGATAAAAGTGTTTCTGAGGAAATCGAACGTTTAAAACCTGACTTAGTTTTTGTAGGAATGGGTGTTCCAAGACAGGAAGAATGGATTTTTAATAACTTTTCATTGCCTTTTAAATTTGCAATGGGTGTTGGTGGAAGTTTTGACGTAATTTCAGGGTTAAAAAAACGTGCACCACTGTTTTTCCAAAAAATGAAATTAGAGTGGTTTTATAGATGGCTGCAGTCTCCGATAAAAAAAAGGCATGTGCCTTTTGAAATAATTAAATACACATATTTAGTGTTAAGAGGTAAGATAAAATGAAATTTGAAAAGAAGCAATTAATTTTAAGATACTTGAAAGAAATTATAAATGCACCGTTAAATCTTACCGCAATAAAGGATCTAGAACTTGCCTACCAGTTATTAGCCATGGATAGTTTAATTCCACTAAAAGAAAATGATGTGGGGAGTAATTTTTTAGATGTTGGGACCGGAGGAGGTGTTCCAGGAGTTTTTATTGGAATTATGTTTGAAAATTCTCGAGGGTTATTAGTTGACTCTTCTAGAAAAAAGATAGATTTTGTTAGAGGGGTTTGTAATAAATTAAATTTGAATAATCTAGAATTTTTAAATGCAAGAATTGAAGAAAAGAAAGATTTGATTGGAAGATTTGATTCTGTTTTTTCAAGGGCTGTTGCAGAATTAAGAGTAATATTGGAATTGACAGTTCCTTTTTCAAAAATTGGTGGAAAAATTTTTCTTTACAAGGGGAAAAATTATAAGGAGGAGTTAGATAGTGCGCAAAATGCTATAAAAGAGCTAAACGTAAAACTTAAAGAAATAAGGGAATATAATATTCTTGATAAAGAAAGAGTGTTACTTGTTTTTGAAAAAGTAAAAGCAACTGATTCTAAATTTCCGAGGAGATTTAATAAAATTTTGAAACAACCTTTGTGAGGAGGGATTAGGATTTGTTTGACACGATTGCGGCAATATCCAGCCCTTTAGGAACAGGTGCTATTTCAGTTGTAAGGATTGATGGACCTAAAAGTCATGATATTGCAAAAAAGTTGGTAAAAATTTCTAATGTTGATTATAGAAGAGTTTATCATGCTTTTATGGAATTTGAAGGGCAAATAGTAGACGAGGTAAATATTGTTTTTTATAAATCCCCAAATAGTTATACAGGAAACGATTTAGTTGAAATATATGGTCATGGAGGAATACTGGTTACTAGAAAAGTTCTTGAAGCAGTGTTGAAGAGTGGAGCAAGGCTTGCAGAAAGAGGAGAATTTACAAAAAGAGCATTTTTAAATGGAAAAATTTCTCTAGTTCAAGCAGAGTCAATTTATCAAATAATAGAAGCAAAAAGTGAAATATCTTTAAAACTTTCTTTTGAAAATTTAAAAGGCAAACTATCAGAAGAAATAGAAAATTATCGTTCAAGGTTATTAAATATACTTGCAGAGATAGAAGTTTCTATAGACTATCCGGATGATATGGAAGTTGATTTTGATAATATTTCCAATTTATTATCTAAAATAGATCAAGAATTATCTTTGAAAATTGAGAAAAGCAAAAAAGCTTTAACCTTGAATCAAGGTATAGTTATGACAATCGTGGGAAAGCCAAATTCGGGGAAGTCTACTTTGCTAAATAAGCTTTTGGAAGAAGATAGAGCAATAGTTACGGATATTCCCGGTACAACAAGGGATGTTATTAAAGGCGAAATAGATATTAACGGAATCCATTTTGTTATTGTTGATACTGCTGGTATAAGAAAAACAGATGATGTTGTAGAAAGTATAGGCATCCAGAAAAGTATTAAAGAGCTTGAAAAGGCTGATATTGTTCTTTTTGTTTTGGATGCGACAACAGGTTTTACAAAGGAAGATGAGTATATTTTTGAGAAGGTAAAAAAATTAAACTATATACCTGTATGGAACAAGTGCGATATTGGTTATAATTTTAATAAGGAGTTTAAAGATGCAGTAAAAATAAGTGCTTTAACGGGAGAAAGTTTTAGATCTTTAGAGTCTATAATATTATCAAAGGTTTCTGATATCATAGAATCTGGAGAAAGCTCTCATGTAATAACACAAAGGCAGCTCGAAGTTTTGGAGAGAGTAAAAAGAAATGTTGAAAGTGCTATTTTTAATTTAAAAAGTGGGTATGAGGTTGATGTTATATCTATTGATATAAGAAAAGCTTTGGAAGAATTGGATGTATTAATAGGGAAAAGATTTTCTGAAGATTTGCTCGATACAATTTTCTCAAACTTTTGTGTTGGAAAATAAATAAAAAAAACACGGGCCTTTTTCTTGGCCCGCTCAAAGCTGTGGGGGGTGTATCTCAAGGGGGATAGGGGGGTTTCTCTATTTAATATATTACATCATTTATGTTACAAAGTTAGTCTTGCCAAAGTTTCTGTTACGAACCATTTTTGTTAACAAAGAATTACACTCTACCTTATTAGCAATTATAAAAACTACTTTTTACTTTTTCTACTATTTTGACTAATGAAAATTTTAAATGGTTCAAAAAAAGATTATTTTTACTTACTTGCGGTATCTCTAGGTAAAAGATTTCTAATCCAGTTGATAAATGCAGGAGAATTTCTTGTTTGTATATATACTCTCCCTGGACCAACAAGATCAACTACGAGACCTTCACCACCAAAAAGAGTTGATTTTATTCCACCAAAAGTTCTAACAGAATATTTTACTGTTTCATCAAATCCTACAATATGACCTGTATCAACAGTAATTGTCTCTCCAGGTTCAAGTTCTTTGTGATAAATTCCACCGAAGGCAGATATAGCAGCTTTTCCATATCCAGAAAGTTTTAATAGAAAGAAACCTTCACCGGAAAAGAAAGTTTTGAATCCACCAAATTTTGTGTCTATTGATATAGTTTCTTGACTTGCAAGATAGGATGTAGATTGAAGGAAAAATCCATTTTTGATATCTATTACTTCAATATCACCTGGAAGAAGTGGGGCAAATGAAATTTTGCTTTTACTATGTGAAATATATTTATTGAGGAAAAAGTGTTCACCACCTAAAAAGGCTCTTTTTAAGGCTTTAAATATTCCTCCTGTAGATGTATTTACTTCAATATCCCCTTCCATTGAAACCATTGCACCAGGTTCTGCTACAATAGTTTCACCTATTTCAAGTTCAACAAACAAGATAGCGTATGAACCTCTAAAATCAGTCTTAAAAAGCATTTAACCCCTCCTTTAAGTTTATTTATAAAATTTATGATAAAATTGATATGAGAGGTGATAAGATAGATGAGAAAAGCAACTTTTTCGATTATAATTATAGCATTTTTGTTTTTAAACTTTTATACTATTGATTCAGAATTTGAGTATTTTCAATTTTTTGAATCAGAAATAAAGGTCAATTTTGATGATTGGAAAGAATTAAAAAAATATTTTGAAAGGATAGGTTATTTTTCAATTAAAAATTCTCCTAATGTGATTGTTGAATCATTGCCAAAAAACCTTTCTGAAGCTCCAGTTACTGAAAAAAAGGAATTATTTGTAAAGATAATGATTCCATTAATTCGAAAAGTTAATCAAGAAATTCTTATGGAAAGAAAGGAAATCTTAAAAGCAAAGGAAAATAGTGATTTAAAAGTTTTAGATTTTTATATGAAAAAATATGATGCAAAAGATTATGACGAACTATTATTAAAGGTAAATACTATTCCTGAGGACATAGCACTTGCACAGGCTGCGATAGAATCTGCTTGGGGAACAAGTAGATTTGCTATTGAAGCAAATAATATTTTTGGAGAGTGGACTTTTACACCAGGAACTGGTATCGTTCCAAATGATAGACCAGATGGTGAAATTTACGAAGTGGAATATTTTAATAGTCTTTTGGATTCTATGAGAAGCTATGCTTTGAATTTAAACAAATTACCATATTATGAAGATTTTAGACTTATAAGGGCTGGAATAAAAAAAGGCCATCCTGCTGATGGCCTTATCAATTACTCACAAATGAGAGAAAAATATGTTGAAATAATTAAGAGTGTCATTAAAAATTTGCCAAGGTTATAAAACGTATATTTTTTCTCTGTTTTTAAAGTTCTTTAAAACATTTTTAGTGTCAAAAACAAATGGTAAATTTTCTATTATATATTCATAATCTATTCCAATTGTATGAGCAGTGGTTATAATTGCTCCATCGAAATTTTTAAGGACTTCTTTATCAAGATCTATGGATTTGTAATTCTTTCCGTTTAGAGAAAATTCTGGTACAAATGGATCAAAATAATATACCTCTGCTTTTTTTCTTTCTAATATTTCTATTACTTTTAATGCAGGACTTTCTCTCATATCATCTATATTTCCTTTGTATGCAACTCCTAGAACTAATATTTTGCTGCCATTAAAAGGCTTTTTAAATTCATTTAAAATATCACCGAGTCTTTGGACAACATAATAAGGCATTTCATCTGCAACCTGACCTGCCTGTTCTACAAGCATTAAATGAAGATCGTATTCTCTTGCTTTGTATGATAGATAAAATGGATCGATAGGGATACAGTGCCCACCTATACCTGGGCCTGGATAAAATGGCATGTAACCAAACGGTTTAGTTGAAGCTGCATCTATTACTTCCCAAATATTAACATTCATTTTTTCAGCAACTTTTGTCATCTCTTGAACTAATGCAATATTAACTAATCTAAAAGTATTTTCAAGGATTTTGGACATTTCAGCAGTTTTAGGGGAGCTTACTGGGAATACCGGAGCATCGAGCACATTTTCGTACAATGCTTTTGCGTATTTTGTACATTCACTGGTTACTCCACCAACCACCTTTGGAGTATTTCTCGTTTTATATCTCATATTTCCTGGATCAACTCTTTCGGGACTAAATGCAAGGTAAAAATCTTTACCTACCTCAAGCCCAGATTTTAGAAGTATAGGTAGGACTACTTCTTCGGTGGTTCCAGGATATGTTGTGCTTTCTAAAATTATTAGCTGTTCACGACGTAGTCTTTTAGAGATATCTTCTGCAGTTTGAATAATGTATGAAAGATCTGGTTGTTTGAATTTATCAAGCGGTGTGGGAACACATATACTTATTACATCACAATTTGCAAGTTCGTTAAAATTGGTAGTGGCTTTAAGCCTTTTTTCACTTACAAGTTGTTTTAATTCTTCATCATTGACATCTCCAATATAATTTTTTCCTTCATTAATCATATCTACTCTTTTTTGTTGTATATCAAAGCCAATGACGTTGTATCCAGCTCTTGCCTTTTCAACTGCAAGTGGAAGTCCAACATATCCCATTCCCATTACACCAATAATAGCACTTTTGTTTAATATTTTTTCGTACAATTTTGACATACTTTCCCTCCGTTCATTCAGTGAATGAATATTCTGAGTAAATTATAACATTTTTAGTTTTTTAAATCAAGTAAAAAATACCCCAAAGATGATATTTCACCCTTGGGGTATTTATATTTTTTCATTGATTAGAAAGGATAAAATCCAAGATCAAGGCTATTTTTTTCATATATTTTTTCAATCATTTTTTTGACCAATTCTACGTGGCTTTCTTCCCATGTTTTTAAGTTTTCTAGTATTTTTACCAATTGTTCATTTTCTAACTCTCTAGCACGTTTTGCAGCTTTATCATAGTAATTAACAAAATCTTTTTCAATTAAAAGAGCCATTCTTAGAATTGACAAATCTTTTATGTCATCTTCAGAAGGTGTTTTACTTATCTTTTGTGATGTAAACCTTTCTTTGAAAAATTCTTTTGTAGTGTCAACTGAAGCAGTAGGAATTTCCCCGTTTTCTTCAAGTGCCCTTCTAACACTTCTAATATATTCAGTATGTTCCTTTTCCATGTTTTTTAGAAATTCGAGAACTTCTTTTGCAAGCGAATTTTTGATTTCTTCTTTTTTGGACATATAAAATCTGTACCCTTCAATTTCAAAATTTTCAGCAAGTTTTAAAATGTCTTCAATTGACATTATTTCACCTCATTTCTTAAATATTCATCAATACCTTTTGCTGCCCAATAACCATCTGCAACACCGTGGATGATGTCAGGACCGTGAACAATATCGCCACCAGCAAAAAGCCACTTAATTGGTGTTTGTCTATATTCATTTGTTACGATTCTTCCTCTTACAAATTCTAATTTTTCTTTTAATTCTTCAGGGAGGTAGTTATAATCAGGTGCCTGACCTATTGCTTCTACAACCATGTCAGCTTCCAAAATCATTTTTTGATTTTCATCAAATTTTGGATTAAACCTTCGGTTTTCATCAAATACTTCAAGACATTTTTTGAATTCTACGCCTTTTACTTTTCCATTTTCAATTACTACTTTTATAGGGCCCCAACCAGGATAGAATTTTACACCTTCTTCTGATCCTTCCTCTATTTCTTCCATATCTGCAGGCATTTCTTCGTATGTTCTTTCTAAACTTGAAACTTTTACATCTACTTTACCATACTCCATCATTTGAAGTCTTGCCATTGATCTAGCAACGTCCATTGCAACATTACCGCCACCAATAACAACAAGACTTTTTGGAATCTTTGGTTTTGGTCCTTCTCCTCTTAGAAAATCTCTTATTTCTCTTAATAATGGCAGAGCTTGTATTACATCTTCATGTTCTGTTCCAGGAATATTGGTACTTCTTCCAAGTGTAAATCCTGTTGAAACATAGACAGCATCAAATTTTTCTTTTAGTTCCATTAGAGGTATATCTTTTCCTACACTAACACCAACGTGAATTTTTACTCCAAGTGCTTGAATGAAAGCTATATCTTTATCTAAAGCTTCATCGGGCAGCCTATATGACGGTATACCGTATCTCATGACACCGCCAGGCCTTGAAAGACTTTCAAATACTTCTACTTCGTATCCCATAGTTGCTAAAAAGTATGCAGCTGAAAGTCCTGCAGGCCCTGAACCTACAATTGCAACTTTTTTGTTTCTTGGTTCAATTTTATAATTAACAACGTTTTCATAACTTGAAATGTTGTCAACAATGTACCTTTTTAACCATCTAATTGCAATTGCATCTCCTCTATTCCCTATTGAACATGCTTCTTCACACTTGTGAGTACATACTCTACCACATACTGAAGAAAATGGGTTTGCACCGAGCATATCTTGTTCTAAGTCACCTTTTAGCAATATATTTACTGCTTCTTTTAGATCGTCTTTCCAAATTGCTTTAATATATTCTGGAATTCTCATGTGTTGTGGACATCTGTCTGTACAAATTCCACACTCAACACACCTTGCAGCTTCATGCATAGCTTGTTCTTTGCTATATCCTTTAACATATTCGATAAACGATTTTGATCTTTCTTCTCCTTCAATCATTTCCATTTCAACTCTATCTAATTCTAAAAGGTCTGAGTTTTCATCTTTTGTCCAACCAACGGGAATATTTTCTATTCCATGTATTCCTTTTTCTGTAGGTGCGTAAATAAAGTCTTCAGGATCGGGTGAAACATGTACATATTCTCTTGTCATTTTTAAGGACCCTGTTGTACAGATGTCAACACACATTGCACAAAATGAACATCTTCCGTAATCAATGACTGGACGTTGAGATTTTTTGCCATATTCATGGGGTAAATCCTCTACTTCGACCATTCTAATTGCATCTGTAGGACATATTTTTGCACAAGTACCGCATCCTATACATTTTTCCCAATCATTTATATGAAACCCTCTATATCTTTCTGCAGCTTCTCTTTTAACATATGGGACCTTAATTGTCACTGGTTTTTTAAATAAAAACTTCCAAGCCTTTATTGGTGCAAAAAAATCTTTTTTTGGCATTGTACTATTATTATTCACTGCACACACCTCCTTATCTGTCTACCTCAGGAGCACAAACGTCCATCGTAGCAAGCCAAATTGGAACATCTTCGATTCTTGTACCAGGTAAGTATTTTTCTATACCTATAAATGTTTGTGGATATGACGCTCCTCTAACAGCTACTCTATATGGTTTTTCTCCACCATCTGAAACCATAAAGTAACCATATTCGCCGCGAGTTGATTCTATATGTACATATGCCTGACCTTTTGGTACTCTATATCTAAGAGCATTACCTTCACTAATTGGAACATTTGCTTTACCTTCTGGCATCATTTCTAATGCTTGTCTGATAATTTTTATACTTTGTGGAATTTCTAAATATTTTAGATAAACTCTTGAGAATGCATCACCTTCTGTTGCAGTAGGTACTTCAAATTCAACTTTATCATAAAATAAATAAGGATCTACTTTTCTTATATCATATGGTATTCCAGTTGCTCTTAGTCCAACACCTGTAACACCTAATTCTAAAGCGGTTGTCCTATCTAATAATGCAATGCCTTTTAATCTGGTTTGAACGATTCTGTTTTTAAATATAAGATTTTCATAGTCAGGTAATCTTGATTCGATATAGTTAAGAGTTTCTTTAATCATTTTTATTATTTTTGGTGTTAGGTCTTTTCTTACTCCTCCAGGAATAATATACATATGATAAACTCTTGCACCAGTTAAATTTTCAAATATATCTAAAATTCTATCTCTGTCAGCTGTTCCCCAAAAAGAACTAGTATAAAGACCGATTGCACCACCAATACCTGGAAAACTCATTAAATGATTTGCTATTCTTGCAAGTTCTAAAACAATCATTCTTATCCATTGAGCTCTTTCTGGAACCTCTATTTTTGCTATCTTTTCAACAGCCATTGCATAACATGCTTCATTTATATCAGGTTCTGGAACACAAATTCTTGGTATAAGTGCAAGATTTTGAAACCAGAGTCTTCTTTCCATTAATTTTTCAAAACCACGATGTAAAAAACCTGGGAGTGGTCTTGCTTTTAAGACAGTATCACCTTCAACATACATGTGGACACTAAAATTGCCATGCATTCCAGGATGATTTGGACCAAAGAATAATTTTACTTCACCCATTTATATCACCTCTTATGATTTTTGCCTCATGGATGACATCTTTTTCATATTCTCTATCAGGGAATTTTTTCTTTGAATATTCTAATGGATCAAAGTCTTTTCTTAGTGGTGGAATATCATCCCATATTTCTAAGAATAAGGGTTTCATATCATCATTTCCTTTAAACTCTATACCAAAAAATTCGTGGATTTCTCTTTCGTAAAATCTTGCGGTTGGCCATAAGTGTTTTATAGTGACAAATTTAGCTTCTTTTCTGTCAATTTTTGTTGATACAATAATTTTATTTCCTGTTTCCCAGGAGAATAATATATAAACAATTTCAAATTTGTTCTCTGCAATCCAATCAACTACAGTCATAAGGGATAGGTGAGAAAAACCATTGCCTTTTAAATAAGAAAGGACATTTATAACTTCTTTTTCATTTAATTCTAATTTTATTTCTCTTTCATCAATTTCATTTATTACTACTTGACTGGCGATATTTTTTACATTATTAATTACCTCATTCATGGAATTCGTCATGTACATACACCTCCCCTAATGAACGTAGCTGGTTGTTTTTATACCATTCATAATTTTCTTTGTATTTTTTCCATCCATTTGCTTCACCGTTTCTTATCATTCTCATTAGTTCATTGAATGCTTCAAGAAGTGCTTCAGGTCTTGGCATACATCCAGCAATATATAAATCAACGGGAAGATAATAATCTAATTTATTTATAGTTCCGTATGAGTCATAGTATATGCCTCCGTTTAAAGTACAAGAACCAAAACCAATTACGTATTTTGGATCGGCCATTTTTTCATATGTATAGATAACTCTTCTAAGTGTTTTTGTATTTAAGTATCCAGTAATAAATAGGATATCAGCCTGTCTTGGTGTAGCCATTGGACCCATTCCAAATCTTTCCATATCAAATCTCGATGTCATTGTTGGTGGAAGTTCCATAGCTCCACAGCCTGTACAATAGTGAAGCATCCAGAGCGATTTGCTCCTAAGCTTATCAGCTATTTTTTCCCAAATACCTCTTTCATCTATTTTCACTTTTATTCACCTCCTAAAATACCCATCCGATTAATACAAACAATGCTTGTATAAAAGCTAAACTGAGTGGAACTTTCCAGTAAAATTTAACAACTTGTTCTATCCTAAAACGTGGCAAAACAGATGAAATTAAAGTTGCAAAGATCCAAACAACTGTAAACTTTAAGAGAAAAGTCCAATAATTGCTTACGCCTAAGAAAATGTCTACAAATAGTCCAACTTCAACAAAAATTGAAAAAGTATGCATTAACATTAATAAGCCCATGTATTTAGCTGAAAGTTCAACCATTGGCCCAGAAGCTATTTCAGCAGGTGCTATTGGGGTATCAAATGGTTTTTTACCTAACATACCCAAGAGTGAAATAAATGCAACAATACCACCTATTGGCATTTTAAATAAAGTCCATTTATCTTGTTGTGAGAGCATTAATGTTGATACAGAAGCTGTTTTATAGTAATACATTACTGCGGCTACGGAAATCATGTAAGGTATTTCATAACCTAACATTTGTGTCAAAGCCCTTGCAACACCAATACTTGCGTTTGGATTCCCTGAGCCAACCATTCCCATTGCCATTCCCAGTGCACCAACTGCAAATAGGTATACTATAATAAATAAATTGTCCAGTCCAGGAAAAGCGACTAAATTTCCAAGTGGCACAAATGCAAGTGTAGCAATTACTCCTCCAAGCGCCATCAAAATTCCAAAGTCAAAAATCCAACCGTGTGAAATTCCAATTTTAGAAAGAGCCTTGAAAACATCTAAGAAGTTTTGGTACCAGGGTGGCCCATACCTTCTTTGTATCCTTGCCATAACTTTTCTTGAAATTCCCTCTAATGTTAATCCAAAAAAGAATCCTGTCAATAATACTGCTGCTACCTTAAGTATAGTCATCATCTTCTACCACCTCACCCAGAATAAAATGAGGATTACAATTGAAATCCAGAATACGTATCCACTTGGGCTAACTTTATAAATTATTCCATTAACTATTTCACCCATACTTTTGAAAAATGATGCTAACATATTATAGAGTTTTTCGAATGATGGATGTTTATCATATAATCTTTCAATAAATTTGTAGAATCCTGTTGCGTAGTGATATAAATCGTAATTATATAGATAATCTCCTCCAGTATATTGATCAGTCAATTCAACTTTTTTACCCTTTGGGAAAATAAGGTGTAAAATAAGAGCAATAATAAATCCAGTTGCAAACATTGTAAATACTGTTAAAGTATTCCACTGACCTAAAGAAGTTTTTATAATTGTACCACTATATTCTATTGGTTTGATACCAATATTTCTTTCAATCGATGCTATTAAGTCAAGTACAGGTTTTGGATAAATTCCAATAAATACCGTTAAAGTAACAAGTATTAACATAGGAATTAACATTATAGGTGATACTTCTTTTACTTCATAATGTTTTTTCTTTAATTGACCTAAAAATACACCTGCAAGTG
Source organism: Thermosipho japonicus (assembly GCF_014201655.1). Taxonomy (NCBI): domain Bacteria; kingdom Thermotogati; phylum Thermotogota; class Thermotogae; order Thermotogales; family Fervidobacteriaceae; genus Thermosipho; species Thermosipho japonicus. Next base: position 154,691 of record NZ_JACHEX010000001.1, on the reverse strand, counting down.
GTCTAAAAACGTATAAAAATGATCCGACACTTCCAATAAATGTAATTGCTAATGTAATAAACATTCCCTTTGTTAATAGAGCATTAAATATCATCCATTTTGATATAAAACCACTTGTAGGAGGAATTCCAGCTAATGAAATTATTCCTACAAGATAAGTTACAAAAGTCCAAGGCATTCTCCAGATTAAACCACCCATTTCATCAATCTTGGTTGTGCCTGTTCGATAAACTACTGCAGCAAATGATAAAAAGATCATCGCAGCTGCAATAGCATGGTTAAAAACATGAAAAAGTCCTCCGGCATAACCAATTGAATTCATTACTCCAAGCCCAACTAGAATGTAACCACCATTTGCGATAGAAGAATAAGCAATTAATTGTTTCATGTCATTTTGTCTTATTGCCATAAAAGTTCCTATTATTATCGAAATATTTCCTAACCAAATAAGAAGATAATTAATTAAAGGTACACCATGATAGAAAGCATTGAATAGCATTGTCGAAGGAAATACAGATAGAGAAATTGCAAGAACATATGATCCCATTTTAACTAGTTGACCAGATAATATTGCACTAAATGCATCTGGAGCATTACCATGTGTTATTCTCAACCAGGTATGCAATGGGAAAATACCACTTTTTGCTATTCCTGCACTAGCAATAAATAGAATTACAAACCATTTAAATAAGTTTGATGGCTCATTCAACAAATAACTTGATACTTTGTCAAAAGAAAGTACACCGTATTTGCTATAAATAGAAAATGTTGCAAAAAGGTACATATAGCTTCCAATGGCACTTGTTACTGCATAAATTACTGCTGCCTTTTTAGATTCTTCTTTGCCCATTGGAACTATTAAGAATGAACCTAAAACTGCAATTTCCCAGAAAACATATAATGTTAAAAGATCATTTGAAAAGAATACTCCAATTACTCCAGCTATCATAATTAATATAAAAGCATTAAAAGCAGCTGGTCTTGAAGGTTTTTTTCTTATCCATTCAATTATGAAAAATGAAACTAATGAAATAACTATTAAACTTATAATAGCGAAAAACTTGCCTAAATATGTCACTTTTAGTGAGTTTTCAATATTTGGAAAAATGTTGAATAATTTTTCATAGTGACCTACTTCAATGTTCCAAACGTAATATAATGCGTAAAATGAAAGAAGAAAGTTAAATATAGAACCTAAAACTTTGTTTGCTTTTGTTAGTAGATAACTAATTAAAGAACCAAACAGAAACACTAATATTAGATTTGTAATAGAAATCATTTACATCCCTCCCAGAACTGTAGTTACATAAGCTTTGTAGTTCATTAAGCCGTTTGTTATATTTTCAGCAATTTTTAAATATGTATCTGGGAACAATCCAATGTATATTATGAATAACGATAATATTAAAGTGATTAGAACTATATTCCAAGGAATTCTTTCTGATTTTTCATTGTTTTCGTACCAAAGATGTATATTCCATTTTAATAAGTAAGCTGCTTCAATAATAGTTGAGAATAGTAATGCTGCTGGTAAAATATAGTTTCCACTTTCGAATGAACTTTGTAAAATTAACAATTTACTTCTAAAGCCTGCAAATAATGGGAAACCAATCAAGGAAAAAGAAGCAATACTAAATGAAATTCCAGCAGTTTTGTTTTTCATAAAGCTGCCAACAATTGTTGCAGCTATTACAAATAAAATTATCTTTGCCGTTGCATCATTAAGGAGATGGAAATATCCAGCTTTTAATGAATCATAAGTGTTTAAAGAAATAACGCTTAAAACTAAACCTGCTTGAGCAATAGATGAAAATGCCAATGCTTTTAATAATTTTTCTTGTTTAAATGCTGCAATTTCAGCTAAAATAAGAGTTAATAATCCAAAGATATAAATTACGTCAAGAAAATATCCATTAAGTACAGTAATAAAAATTCTACTTAATAGATAAATCATTGTAAATGTAACTCCAGTACCCAAAATTGCAGGAGTAAGTGGTGAACCTGAAGCATAAACATCTGGAACCCATCCAGCTAATGGAAGTATTTTTGATTCAACAGCAAGTCCAATAAATAACATAAGTGCAACATAAGGAAGGAATGACTCTTTCATATTTAAAGAAATATCTGCAAAATTTAATGATCCAGTTCCAAGATATGAATATATTGCACCTAAGAGGTAGAAACCACCAGCAATACTTCCAACAATCAAATATTTATATGCTCCATAATAATTTTTCTTTGAAGAACCAATAATGTATGCTTCAGCTGCTGTGATTTCCATAAATACAAATGAATTAAATATATCACCTGTTAATATTAGACCATTTGTAGAGGCTAATAAAATTAATAAGATTATTGACAAACCTTTATCTGTTATTTGTGGCATTAGGGAGATAAGTAAGAAAATAATATTAACGACTAATAAAGTATAAAAGCTTGCAGAATCAAGTACTAATACTATTCCAAATGGAGCTTTCCAACCGCCCATAAATTCTGCAGTATCAAGTGGAAGATTAAATAATAAAATGATGTTGGCTAATACGATAAATGGAAGAATATATTTTGATTTTTCTTTAAATGGTACAAATATGAAAGCAGAAATTAAGGGAATAGCAATTAATAAAGCTGTCATTTTCTCGCCTCCTTAACGGCGATTTCTTCAGTATCTAAAGTTCCATATTTTTCATATACTCTAATTAATAGAGAAGCACCTAATGCTAAAGTACCTACGCCTATGACAATTGCTGTAAGTACCAATGCTTGTGGGAGTGGATCAACAAAGTTAGTTGATTGTGTATATTTTGAATAAATTGGCACATCACATCCTTCAATGTAACCAAGTGAAATTATAAGAATGTTAATTGCGGTATCAATTATTGTTAATGATACTAATGTTTTAAATAAGTTTTTTTGAGTCAGTATTCCATAAATTCCTACTCCTATTAATATAAAAGAAATATAATAAACCATTGTCATCCCTCCTCCCTGTGTAAATCCGCAATTATTCCTGAAAGTTCGGCACCTACTTTAAAACCAATTAATATGTACACTATTGGTACTATCCCAGCACTAAACAAATTACCAACTACTCCCGTTGGGAGGAAGTTTAATAAGAAAATACCTGAAATTGCTAATCCTGTTAAACCGACTATTACATATAAACTTCCTGCAGTACTTTCGACAAATTTGGAAGCTTTAGAAAGATCATATTCTTCGTTAGAAAGATACAATAGTAAAATACCGGCAGCAATTATTGTACCTCCGGGAAACCCGCCACCAGGTGTAAGATGTCCGTGGATAAATATATAAGCACCAAATAAAAGAATTAATGGGAGCAAAATACCTACAGAAATTCTTAGAATAAAGTTAGGTTGTCTTCCGTATTTTTTTCTTTTATAGCCATGTAATATTAATCCAACGCCTAATGCAGATGTGAATAATACAGTTACTTCACCAAGTGTATCAAAAGATCTATAGTTGACTACTATAGATGTAACTACATTAGCAGAACCATCTTCTAAATCTTTTGATTCACCAAATTTAACTTTTTCACTGTTTCCATTAACACTTTTATTTATATATGCACTGGAAACTTTTGAAAGTTTAACTTTCCCATATTCAGGTAGAATAGAAAGAGAATTTACAAAAAATAAAATCAATCCTAACACTATAAGAATTGAAAATACTCTTCTCATTTTCCATCACCACCGACTCTTTGTAATGCCAAGATTAAAACAGCTGTAGTAAGACCAGCTCCAACTGCAGCTTCTGTAATTGCAACATCGGGAGCCTTCATTATTACAAACAAAAAAACTGATAACAAACTTAAAAGTGATAATGATATAAATGAATCCAGCATTTTTTTTGCTTCTACTGCATAAATGGCAGAAATAATCATTAATATTCCGACGAATATAATGACAATAGTCATTTTTCATCACCACCTTTATATTCGTCAACTTTTGTCTTGTCAGTAGGCTTTATACCTTTCAAATAGGCGGCTCTTGCAAGAACAGAACTTCCAACGGGATTTGTTAATGCAATGAAAGCAATTATAATTAATGCTTTAGGTAAATAATCAAGATTTACCAAACCTACTCCTAATATTACCGAGAATGAGCCAAGAGTGGTAGCTTTTGTCCCAGCTTGTAACCTATTGTAAACATCTGGCATTCTAAAAATACCTAGCCCGCCTAGAAAATAAAAAAATGCTCCTATAGTTATTAGAATATATCCTAATATACTCATTTTTTCCCCTCCAAGTAACGAGATATTACAACTGTTTCAGTAAATGAAAGAAGACCGTATACTAGAGCGATATCAAGATATAGTCCATTTTTAAATACTAAAGCTAAAAAAACAATAGTTCCGGTTAAAACGACATTCAAAGTATCTAATGCAGCTACTCTGTCAGCGCTTGTTGGACCAAGCAATATTCTAAGAAAAGAAAATAATACTCCCAAACCGACAAATCCAAAGAAAATATAGTTAATAATTGTCATTCGAATACCCCCTTTAAAATCTTTTCAAATGTTCCACTAATTTTTTCTTTTTTTTCGTTTTCATCTAAGGTTTTTACATCAATCCAATGGATAAAGAGGGTATCATCTTTAACATCTAAGGTAAGTGTGCCAGGGGTAAGTGTAATTGAATTTGCTAAGGTAAGTTTTGAGGCTTCTTTTTTAAGGTTTGTTTTAATTTTTACAAAACCGGGTTTAATTGGAAGTTTCGGATTTAAGACCCTTGCGGCAACATCAAAATTTGCTTTTATCATTTCCCATATAAATACAGGTAAATAAACTAATACAAATTTAACAAATCTTACTAAAAATTTTGAATCGAATCTTATTCTATAATACTTTTTTAAGACACCTGAAACAATTAGTGAAACAAAAAAGCCTACGATTAGCTCGGAAATATCGTTGTAACCTGTTAGTAATATCCATGTGAAATAGGTCACAATAAATACTGAAATATACACAATATCCCTCCTTTAAAAAAGCAATTAAAAATTTGAAGTAATTATTAAATTCCGAGTATTCTTATCTGTTTTCAAGTTGTATTATATCATATTTTCCAATTTGTTCAAATATTAAAAAAAATAGGATAAAGGTTATTATCTACATATTATTTTTTAATATTTCCAGAAATTTAATATTTTTATTGAAAAATCGAAGGCAAATTATTACTTGAATTATTTGTGAAAAATATAGTATAATTTATTGTGACTAACTTCACAAAAATATAGGAGGATTGAGAATATGGAAAAAAAGATTCCAAGACCTGTTATTAAGAGATTAGGGCTTTATTATAGGTGTCTTAATAGATTATATGATGAAGGTATTGAATATGTAGCCTCAAAAGATATTGCAGAAAGACTTGGTATTAAATCTAGCCAAGTTAGAAAAGATTTATCATACTTTGGAGAGTTTGGAAAAAGAGGAGTTGGATATAATACTTATGAATTAATGGAAAGGCTCGAAGACATAATAGGTGTTAATAAATATTGGAATGTCATTGTTATTGGTGCAGGAAATATTGGTAGTGCTATAGCAAATTATGAAGGTTTAAGGAAGGAAAAGTTTAATGTTATAGGTATTTTTGATGCTGATAGATCAAAGGTTGGAAGAAAGATAGGAAGGTTAACTGTTAAACATTTTTCTGAAATTGATGATTTTTTTAAGAAAAATATTGTAGAAATAGCAGTTCTAGCGGTTCCAGAAAATGCTGCTCAAATGGTTGTAGATAAATTGGAAGAATTGGGAATTAAGGGAATTGTTAATTTTGCACCTGTGAAACTTAGAACGAATATCCCAGTTGAAGATGTAGATATAACTCTTTCTTTTAAATCGTTATCATTTAAGATTGAAAGAAATATTGAATAGAAGAAGGTGGTAGAATGAGAGACGAATTATATTTATGGAAGTATAAATCGTTGGCAAACAAAGTTGCTGATGCTTTAAACAAAAAAGGTCATGAAGCATATATTGTAAAAGATGAAAAAGAAGCTTTAGAAAAAGTTTTAGAGTTAATTCCTAAGGGTTCAACAGTTGCCACAGGTGGATCTTTGACACTTAATCAAATAGGACTACTAGAAAAGTTAAGAACTGAAGAATATAACTTTTTGGATAGATATAGTGCAAAAACAAAAGAAGAGAAGGAAGAATTGGAAAGAAAAGCGTTTTTTTCAGATTTTTATGTATGTAGTGCTAATGCAATAACTGAAAATGGTGAAATTGCGCTTTTAGATGGAAACGGTAATAGAGTTGCTGCAGTTATTTTTGGACCAAAAAACGTTATTTTAGTTACTAGTGTTAATAAAGTAGTGAAAAATTTGGAAGAAGCAAGAGAAAGAATAAGGTATATTTCTCCAATGAATACAAAAAGGTTGAATCTTAATACTCCATGTGCTCAAACAGGTTATTGTGTTGATTGCGCATCACACCAAAGAATTTGCAATTATTATACGATAATAGAAAGTGGTTATAGACATCCTGGAAGGATCAAGGTTGTTATTGTATTAAAAGAGCTGGGCTTGTAAAATCTTAATCTTGAGTATATTATAAAGCCCCCAAAGTTTATGAAAAATAAATATTTTGGGGGCTTTTGAAAAATTATTCAAGATCATTTAAACTACTAATTATTATTTTTACTGCCTTTTCAATTATTTTTCTTGAGGTTGCAATGTTCATTCTTTCAAATCCATCTCCTTCTTTTCCGAATTCTTTCCCCTGATTTAACCACAAACCATTTTTTAATAACTTTTCATGGATATCAGTATTATATTTTCTAAAATCGAGCCACATAAGGAAAGTTCCTTCAGGTATTAAAGTTATAACATTGGTGTTTTTTTCTAGTGTCTTTTTAACATATACGGCATTGTCATAAAGGTATTTTTTTAATTGAATAAGCCAGCTTTTTCCGTATGTGTATGCTGCTTCAGTTGCAACAATTCCAAATATATTAGTTAAGTTTAAGTGTTGTGAATTTATAACTGCCTCGAATTTTCGCCTTATAAACTTATTTGGAATAAATGCATTGCCAGTTTGAAGACCTGCTATATTAAAAGTTTTGTTTGGAGCAGTAAGCACAATACTATTGTCTAAAAATTTATCAGATACTGAAAAGAACATATTATGTTTATTAGGGGAATAAACTATATCAGCATGAATTTCATCGGATATAACTGTTATGTTGTGCTTTAAACATATTTCACCTAATTTTTCTAACTCTGTTTTTTTCCATACTCTTCCTACTGGATTATGTGGACTACATAAAATTAACATTGTAGTTCTATTATCAATAATTTTTTCAAGATTTTCAAAATCCATTTTGTAATATCCGTTATTTTCAATTAGTGGATTTAAAGAAATTCTTCTTCCAAGGTTATTAATTACTTCATAAAAAGGTCTATAAACCGGAGGTTGTATTATTATTTTATCTCCAGGATTTGTTAAAGCTTGTATTGCAAATGCAATTCCTGGAACCACTCCAGGGATTGGAACGATCCAGTCTTTTTTTATTTTTACATTATGAATTTCATCAAACCATTTTATAATTGACTTATAATACCCTTCAGGCCTAAAAGTATATCCATATATTCCGTGCTTTGCTCTTGCTTTTATTGCATCAATTACTTCTTTTGGAGCTTCAAAATCCATATCTGCTATCCATAAAGGTAATAAATTATCATATAATTCATTATATCCATAATCCCATTTATACGAGTTTGTTCCACGTCGTTCAATGATTTTGTCAAAATCTATCATTATATCCCCCTTTTATGATAATCTTTCGTTATCAATTGTACCATAGATTGATTAATACTTTTATTATGGTATAATCTTGTCGGAAATATAATTTTGTTTACTAACTTTAGAGGAGGTAGATTTATGAGAAAACTGGTTAGAGGTTGTGGTTTTTTTATATTGATAGTTGTAGTCTTGGCAGTGGTAGTGCTACTTATACCATCTAAGGATAAAGAAGTTGCAACAAATAGTGTTCAAACTCCAATTGCACAAGAAGATATTGAAGAAGATTCATCACCAGTAACAGAAGAAGTTGAACCTCAAGAAGTTGAAAACACTCAAGAATCAACTAAAATTAAAGATTTTAAATCCTATTTAGAAGCTCTGGATAAAGAAATTGGGTATGATGTTTTAAAAGAAAACTTAATAACAGGTAAGATATTTGATGAACTTAATAAAATGCAAAATAGAAATGAAACATATTCTTATATGATTTACTATTTAGAAGATAAGAGAAAAATATTAAAAGATATAATTAGTAAACTTGATTCTTTAAGAGACAGAATAGAAAATTCTGAAATTTATAATGCAAATCAAGACTTATATATGGCTGCTATAAACATGGATTATACAGTTTTATATCTTATGGATGCGATTAAAGAGACAAGGGATCATGATACTGTTTCAAGATCTACAGCTAACTTTGCTGATAAATATTCAAAGGAAAGAGACAAATATATGGATAAGTTTTTTGGATTTTATAAATTTCAAGTTGAAAAGCAAGGTTTAAAGGATGTTTTTGGTTTAATAAAATAAAAAAATATTAACACTGAAAAGAAACATCCTTTATAAATAGTCTTAAACCGTAAATACCCCATTCTAACTTAAGAAAGTATGGGGTATTTTTTTATATTTTGTTATTTAAAAGAGTCAGAATTAATAAATCTTGGTAATAATAGGTAATGCATAACTTGTTAAGTTATTTATGGCTTAAAATTTAATGCAAAAATTATTCTTTCAAAAAGGTTTTAAAAGCACAGAATCATATATTTAAATATTACTTTTAAATAGAAAAGCCCGTTTCTAGCTGCTCTACTAGAAACGGGCATTAATGTAAGCGTGAGCAAGGTTTTTAAAGATGAATTTCTTAAAAAAGTTGATTTTTAGAAGTTTATTAGTTCTTTTATTGGTGGTATAGTATCAATGTAATTTTTGTAATATACCAATTTAGTTCCAGGTTTTATAAGCGATGGATTTTTAATATTATTCCATCTTATTAAATCATTAATTGAAACACCTAAGCGTTTTGAGATTGACCAGAGAGTTTCGCCAGGATTAATAACATATTCAAATTTAACAACAGTTTGCCAATTGTTATCAGTTGTTGCTTTAATATTCTTGTGTTCAAGAATGTAATCTGCCATTAATTCTGAAACTTCCATCATTACTTCTCTAACAACTGGTTTTCCTTTAAACATTGTGTAGCCACCACCGCCACCTGCTCTGTAGTTGTTAAGGACAATTTCGTATTCTTTATCCATTTCAATTGGCTTTCCTTCGAACATTAAGTCTACTATTCTATTTCCTGAAGGATTGTTAAGAACTATTTTATAGCTAATTCCTTCCCACATATCATAATTATAATGTCTAGGTTTAGGTTCAACCCAAGATTTATTGACTGAAACCATATAATTTTCCATAACAAAATAGTCAGCACTTTTTTCTAAAGCATCTTTTATATCTTTACCGGTGACTTTAATAACCTTTAAGGTATTTGGGTAGATATAAACTGCGTTAATATCTCTTAATGTAACAGGTCCACTTTTCCATCCTTTAATGCTATTATTAAAGAGAGCAGTAGATGAAATTTTAGCTTTGCTGTAGTACATTTGAACTTTATTCACAAATTCTATTAAAGGATTGTCTTGAAGTCTTGCAAAAAGAGGATTTTCTACCCAAAAATCTCCGTCTGCATATCCAACGGGTTGATCTAACCATGCTTGAACTTTTTCATCATATGGTTTTATCAAAGAAATGATTTCTTTATCGGCAGGAACTCCTTTTACAGAAACTTGCTCTACTGAGCTATCAATAATTTGCCATTTATTGTCTTTTTTTTCAAGTTTTAAAACAATCTTTCCAAGCGATTTTCCCCAGTAAGAAGGCATTGAAACTGGCACATTATTTATTTTTGTTGCAATAGTTCTATGTTGATGGCCAAGTAGTAAAACATCAATTCCATCAACTTCTTGTAAGAGTTGATAAGCTTGATTTTCACCGGTTAATTCTTCTGTTGGTTCTCCTGTTTGAGGATCTCTTTCAAGACCACCGTGGTATGCAACAATTACTATATCAACATTTTCTTTGTTTTTAAGAATATCAACGTATTTTTTAGCAACTTCTACTGGATCTAAAAAGTCAAGACCTTCGATATTTTTTGGATCTTCCCAATTGGGGATGTACTTAGTGGTAAGTCCTAAAATACCGATTTTTATATCTCCAACATTTACTATATGATAAGGTTTAAATAAAGATGAATTTTCTTTTACATCTATTATATTAGCGCTTAAAGCTGGGAATTGAGCTTCAGAAACTGCTTTTTTTAAAACATCTAATCCGTAGTTAAATTCATGATTTCCTATTATCCAGGCAGAATAACCTAGTTTGTTCATTACAAGTACCATTGGATCAACTGGCTTGTTATCTATTCTTGCATGATAATATTCCAAGGGGGTTCCTTGAATTAAGTCTCCGGTATCTATAAGTATTACGTTTTGATACTCATTCCTAAACTGTTTTACCAAGGTTGCAATTTTTGCAAGGCCCACATCTGATGGAGAATTTGTAGCATAATTAATCGGTAAAATGTTTCCATGCAAATCACTCGTGTGTAAGATAACTAATTCAGTTGAAAATAATAAAGATACAGCTAAGATAATAAGAAAAATACCTAAAAGTTTTTTCATGCATCCCACCTCCTATAGTGTTTTATTAACTTTTATCTTTTTTAAGCATTCTCTACATAGAGCTATATATTTTTCTTTTCCACCAATATCTATTTCTCTGTTGTCTTGAGTTATTTTAAAAGAATAAGTTGCTCTATGCTCCCCACATTTTTCACATACGGCTTTCTTTTTAATAACTTCATCAGCCATTGCCAGTAAATTTGCCGTTGTTTTAAAAGGCTTTTCTAGATATGAGATATCAAGACCTGCACAATAAACATCGATACCTTTAAAGATAAGATTTCTGACTACATTTAACAATTCTTCATCGAAGAATTGTACTTCATCTATAAATACTGCATCAATATTGCTTGAAATATGATTTAATATTTCGCTTGATTTTGAGATTTTATGAGCTTTTACTTTAAATCCCGTATGAGTTGAAACTATATCTTCACCATATCTGTTATCGATCGATGGTTTAAAGACAATCGTTTTTTTCTTTCCTATATTATAGATTTCTACAAATGATAAAAGTTCAGTGGTTTTACCAGAATACATTGGGCCAGTGATTACTGTTAGTTTTCCTACCATATTCTCCCTCCAATTAAATGATCTTTTTGAGATATATGTCTACTACACTTTATATTATATACCATTTTATATAAAAGATTTTTATGATAAAATTAAGTTGTATAAAAGTAGAATGGGAGTGATAGATTGACAATCAATCACTTTATAAAAAAGAAAATAAGAAACCATATTATCTTGCCGATTGTAGCAATTGGAATAATTGCTGGGATCATTATGACGCTTTTAGGAATAAGAGCTATGTTTTTTCAGTTGGATCTACAACTTTCCAAATCTGTGCGTGAATGGAATGATTTGGGATTACATGTTGGGAATTTTTTAAATGTTTTAAGTCAGGACAAAAGTTTATTTGGAGATGAGAAAAATCTTGAAAATATTTTAAGACTTTTCTATGAGAATTATAAAAATATGGTGCAATATGTTTATTTTTCCATTCCTGAAAAGAATCTTGTCTTTATTCCTGAGGCTAAAATTCCAGAAAATTTATTGCCCAAAAATAGGCCCTGGTTTAAAAAATCTTTAGAAAAAAAGGATTTTTTCCAAGTCTCCCCACCATATATTGATGCTGTCACTGGTGAAATTATTTTAACTATATCAAAATATGTTGAAATGAAAAATGGATACGGAGTTTTAGGTGTGGATATAAATCCCAACTATATTGTTACTCATATTTTAGATAGAAATGTTATTTTAATTGATCAAGATAACACAGTAATTTATAGTAATAATAAGAAAATTATAGGGCGAAAATTAAAAATTGATCATGATAAAAAATATAGAATTTATAATTTTAATGTATTATTATTTCGAAAAGCTTTAGGTGATGTATATATTGTAGTATATGAAAATTATTTAGTAAGATTGCTACCTAATCTTTTAATTACAATAATAATTGTTTTAGGAATTTTGATCTTAGGGCATTTGACTGATGATAATGTAGAAAAAGAATTAGATATTTATATTAGACAGCCAATTGAAAATATTATAGATGAAACAAAAAGATATTTAACTAATCAAGAATTTGATGCTTCAAAAATTAATACTGAAATTGAAGAAATTGATGTTTTGGTTAATGAAATTGCTGATATGATTTCAATAATTGAAGCAAATTTTCAAGAACTTAAAGCTACAAATGAGGAACTAGAAGAAGCATATAAGGAAATAGAAAAATATTCTGGAGAGCTTGAAACAACATACGAGCTATTTATTGAAAAAATGGCAACTATTGTTGAAGGTTTTGATGAAGATACCGGTAATCATATTAAAAGAGTTCAAGTTTTATCAAAATTTTTAGCAAAAAAGATGAAACTACCAGATAATTTGGTAAAAAAGATATATTTGTATTCGGCATTGCATGATATTGGAAAGATAAAAGTTCCGCCGGAAATATTGAGAAAGCCTTCTTCTTTGTCTAATGAAGAATGGGAAATTATGAAGAAACATACAGTTTGGGGAGCGGAAATACTAGATGGAGATGAAAGATTAGAAATTGCAAAAAGGATAGCCTTGTATCATCATGAAAAGTTTAATGGGCAAGGATATCCGTATGGACTTAAAGAGGATCAGATACCCATTGAAGCACAAATTGTAAATATAGTAGATGTTTACGATGCTTTAAGGTCAAAAAGGCCATATAAAAAACCGTTTAGTCACGAAAAAGCTTTGGAGATTATGCTAAATGGAGATGGAAGAACTTCACCAGAAGAATTTAATCCTAAGATTTTAGAAATTTTTAGAGCTTATGAAGCTGAAATTGAGAGAATATGGAAAAATTTAAGTAGTTAATGATATTGTTTTATGAAGATTTTTATAAAGAAGTAGGAAAAATCCCCATCCATTTAGGATGGGGATCATTTTTTACTTGGCGGAGGCGGTGGGACTCGAACCCACACGGGGGTGTAACCCCCACCGGTTTTCAAGACCGGCCCCTTAGCCAGTTCGGAACACGCCTCCACAAGCTATTATAACATACTCTAAAAAAATTTCAAGACTATTTTTTCAAAAAACCTAAGAATTTTTGTTATGAAAAATTCTTTTTGTGTATCAAGTGGATCGACTTTTATTAAATACGCATTTAAAAGCTTTCCAAAAAGCATATCAGTAAATAATTGATCACCAATAACTGCTGCTTTATTATATTTTATATTCTTTTCTTTCAAGTACTTTTTAAACTTAAAAGGTAAAGGCTTTCTTGCAAGCCAAAGAGTTTTAACATTTACGTTTAAATTTCTTGGTTTTCCATTTGAAACAATTATTATTTTTGCACCATTTTTTTCAAGATAGTTAAAAATTTGAATTATTTCGTTTGGAATTCTGCTTTCTTTCCATTTATTAACAGTGTTATCAAAATCAAAAATGAACAAATCTATACCCATATCAATAAGTTTGTTAAAATCTATGTTGGTTACATTTGGATAGATTTCCATTAAATTTCCTCCAAAGCTATTTTGTTAAAATGGTTCAGATAGTCCAATTCCGAAAAAAACTGTTTTTTTAGAATAACTAATTAGCAAAAAAAGCTTATCACGCCAAATTTTTTTTGTATTTGGGTGAGGAACGATGTATTTTAGATTAACTAATAGAAAATCAGTAAGATTATAATTTACTTCTTTATTTAATGGGTAAGTAAGGGATAAGGAGATTTCTATATCAGGAATATATATAGAAGTTTTGAGTCCAGCTTCAATGTCTAGCGATGTGCTATCGTATGTTGTGTTATTAACAAATAGAATTGGTCCAATGCTTATATTTTCAAACTTTGCTATAGCAGAATCTACAAAAATTTTATGGTCAAAATTTTCTGAGAAATTAAATATCCATTGTATATTAAATAAATTATTTGAAAAACCAAGATTTAAGCCATAGTTTGAGAATTTTCCTAGATTCCATCCAATACCAAAATCTAGAAAAGTTTCATTTGAAAAAGTTAAAGAAAAGATAGTCAAAATAATAAGTATTGCAAAAATTTTTTTCATAATGATTCACCTCTGATTTTCTAAGTTTAGAATTTGAAATTTATCAAACGTAATTGTAATATTTTCAGTACTATCATCGGTAGTAAACATAATTTTTTTTAACGAGTCTTTATCAAAGTAAACATTAATTTTAGTTGGCTCTAAGCCTAACCTTTTCAAGAAAGGAGCACCTGCAGGGATTAAGGTTAAATTTTCTTGATCTTCATATATTGTAAAAAGCGAAGAAGATAAAAAGCTAAAAATTGTTTTTAAAATTTCATAAATATAGTCAACATCAATTGCAGAAATATCTACAACTTTATAGTTATTATATTTGTAATACGTTGTTTTTGTAAGACTATTAAATTCTATTTGTATATCTTTTAAAAATTCGGGTTTGTAAATTCGCACAAAAAAATGTTCTAAATTAACTATTGTTGCATCTAATGTTATATCACTTTGTAGATTTTTATTACTTTGATCATATACATCAAAATGTAGAGTTCCATATATAAAAAAATCCCTTTTACCAGCAATATTTTCTATGAAATTAAACATAGAAGAGTTAGAAAAAATAATTAAGGGAAGTAGTGTTAGAAAAAGTATAATTTTTTTTATATAATCTCCTCCTCTTCTTTTTGGTTTTGGGTTGAAATGAATTCTTTTAGTTTTTCTGTTATTAATTTTAATTCTCCTTCTTCAAGCTCTTCTTTTTCATCAAATTTTGAAAATGCTTCTTCTATATTTAATGATGAAAATTCTTCTGCAATTTCAATAGGAAGTTCTCCGCTACTTTCTTCTGAGGAAGAAATTTCAAGGCTTTTAATTTTTTCAATTAATGATTGTTCAACTTCGCTTTTGATTAATTTTTCATCTTGATCAGATACCATTTCTTCTAATTCATCTATTTCTTCAATAACTTCATCAATATCTACATTTTCTTCTTCTTTATTTTCTTTTTCGGCTATAATTTCAGGATGGGAGTTTTCTACATTATCTTCAATGTCACTTTTTATCTCTTCTTCATTATTACTTTCTATTTCTTCAAGACCCTCAAATAATTCAGATAAGAATGAGAGCTCTTTATTTATAAGTTCATTAAAATCCATAGTGTAAGAATTCTCAGGAATTAATTCTTCGTTTTCATTAAAAATAATTCCTGAAGTTTTTGTTGTAAGTTGTTGCTCAACTTCTTTTGTTGTTTCAAGGGGCTGAGGATAAGTTTTTTTAGCTTTTATAACTCTTAACTCCATTATAAGTAAAATTGCAAAGGATGATAAAAAAGTAATTAAGAAAAGTATCAATTTTGAATTGTTTTTCTTATTTGTAGTCTCAGTTGAAGCAGGTAATTCCATTGGTTTATACTTTTCAATCCAATTACTCCATTCTTCTGATGTGGATGTTGAATTTTTTAAAATATCATTCAAAAGCTCTTTTACAAATGGATTTTCGGTATACCCTGAAAGATAAGCTTTAGCCTTTTCATAGTTTCCAATCATATAAGCTGATATTCCTGCTTTAAACTTTAACGAAGTATCATATCCTTCAATTGAAGGATCAATAACTAGGGCTTTTTCAAAATAGTAAAGAGCTTTTTCATAGTTGCTTTGTTGATATGCATTAAGCCCTGCTTGGTAATACTCGATTGCTTCTTTTTCGAATGAAAATAACGTACTTAAAATGAGAATAAACATAATCAAAATGAAAAATCTTTTCATAAAAGATTACCTCACTGTTGAAGATCAATTAATGCAAGAAAATCTTCATTTGTGTTTGTTTCTTTCATTTTATTGAGAATAAGCTTTAACCCCTCTTCTTCACTCATTGAAGACAACATTTTTCTTAAAAGCCACAACTTTTTTAATTTTTCATTGCTAAGCAACAATTCTTCTCTTCTCGTTCCAGATAACATAATATTGATTGCAGGGAAAATTCTTTTATTAGCAAGTTGTCTTGAGAGAACGAGTTCCATATTTCCAGTTCCTTTAAACTCTTCGAAAATTACTTCATCCATTTTTGACCCCGTTTCAATCAAAGAAGTTGCAATTATTGTCAAACTTCCCCCTTCTTTTGTATTACGAGCTGCTCCAAAAAAGTGTTTGGGTTTGTAAAGTGCTGCAGGATCTACACCACCAGAAAGAAGTTTGCCACTTGGTGGAACATTTATATTATACACCCTTGCAAGTCTTGTCAAACTGTCCATTAAAATAACAACGTCATAGCCAAATTCCACAAGTCTTTTTGCCATTTCAAGTGTTAGTTCAGCTTTTTTAATCTGTTTATCAGGCGGCATGTCAAAAGGTGCGGCAATTACCCATGCATTAACTGATTCCTTTATATCTGTTACTTCTTCAGGCCTTTCGTCTATTAAAAGAACTATTCTTATTGTATCTGGATGATTTTTTGCGATTCCATTTGCAATTTCTTTTAAAATAGTCGTTTTTCCAGCTTTTGGTGGAGCAACTATCATACCTCTTTGCCCTTTTCCTATTGGGGAAAATAAATCAATTAATCTCGTTGAATATATATCTTTGTTTGTTTCTAAGAAAAATTGTTTATCAGGATAGCATGCTGTTAAATTTTCAAAATTAACTCTTTCGTTCGCAAATTCTGGGTCTTTATAATTTACTGCCTCAATTTTTATCATTGCAAAAAATCTTTCGCCTTCTTTTGGGGGTCTAATTACACCAGATATAATATCACCGGTATTGAGGTTAAATTTCCTTATTTGAGAATTTGAGATGTATATATCTTTGGAGCTTGGTAACATGCTTTCAAGGCTTCGTAAAAAGCCAAAACCATCAGGATGTACTTCTAAAACACCTTCTCCAAAAAAGTATCCTTCTGATTGAGCCCTTGCTTCTAAAATTGCAAATATTAAATCTTGTTTTTTTAAAGAAGTGTATCTGGGAATATCGTATTCTTTAGCGAGTTTGTACAAATCTCTTATTGTCATTCTTTCTAAATCTTTTATATTATAAGCATCATTATTGCTCAAAATAATCCCCCCTATTTAGTTCTAAATAATCTATCACCAGCGTCACCTAATCCAGGAAGAATATATCCTTTTGAGTTTAATTCTCTATCAAGGGAGGCTGTATAAATAATAACATCTGGGTGTTTTTCATTTACAACCCTTGTACCCTCTGGTGATGCTATAAGTGTTACAAGAATAACGTTCTTTGCACCATGTTCTTTTACAATATCTAATGCCTTAACAGAAGAAACCCCTGTTGCAAGCATTGGATCTAATACAAAAACAAATGAGTTTTCATTAATTTTTGGAAGTTTGGCATAATATTCAACAGCTTCTAAAGTGTGAGGTTCTCTGTATATTCCTATATGACCAACTGATGCATTTGGAAGTAATTGTAAAATTCCATCTGACATTCCAAGACCTGCTCTCAAAATAGGAACTATAACAACATCTTTGTCATTAATAAAATATCCTTTCGTTTTTTCTAAAGGTGTTTCAATTTCTGTTTCGTGTACTTGCAGGTGTCTTGTTGCTTCATACGCAATTAAAAGGGTTATTTCTTTAAGAAGTTCTCTAAATTCTTTTGGACCGGTATCAGTTTTTCTCATTATTGTCAGCTTGTGCTTAATTAGTGGATGATCAACTACATTAATTTTCATCTTCATTTCCTCCTTTTAAAATGTTTTCTAATTGTTCAAGCATATCTATTCGCATAAGCCTTGTTATAAATTCATCTAATTCTCCATCAAGAACAGCTTGCAAATTGTATGATGTGTAATTTATTCTGTGATCAGTTACTCTGTTTTGAGGGAAGTTGTAAGTTCTTATTTTTTCACTTCTTTCTCCGGTTCCAATTTGTGATTTTCTATTTGAACTGATCTTTTTTGCTTGTTCTTCAAGTTTTAACTTAAAAAGCCTTGCTCTTAATATATTCATTGCTTGTTCTTTATTTTGAAGCTGGGATCTTTCAGATTGACAAGTAACAACTATTCCCGTTGGAATATGTGTAATTCTCACTGCAGATTCTGTCTTATTAACATATTGCCCACCAGCTCCAGATGCCCTATATGTATCTATTCTAATATCTGATGGATTTATTTCTATTTCAACGTTTGAAACCTCAGGAAGAACGGCAACCGTGGCAGTAGACGTATGAATTCTACCACCAGATTCTGTGGTAGGAACCCTTTGAACCCTGTGTACTCCGCTTTCATATTTTAATAAATTCCCAACGTTTTTACCTTTGATTTTTATTACAACTTCTTTGTATCCACCTAAATCGGTTTTATTTTCATCAACAATTTCTGCCTTAAAATTCTTTTTTTCAACATATCTAAGGTACATTCTTAATAGGTCAGCAGCAAAAAGTGCGGCTTCTTCTCCACCGGTACCTGCACGTATTTCTAGAAAAACGTTTTTTCCACTGTATTCGCTTTCAGGAAGTACTAATGAAATTAAGTCTTGCATTATATCTTCTTGTTTTTTTTGTAGTTTTTCAACTTCGTGTTCAAAACCTTCAGGCATTTCTTCTTTCCATAACTCAATTTCATCTTCGATTTCAAGATATTCTTTTGCAAGTTGAAAAATTTCTTTCATTTTTGAATACTTTTCAGAATATATTCTGATCTGGTCAGGTGTTAGTTGAGAACTTAATTTTTCTTCTAATGATTTTAAAAGCTTGCTACTCCATTCATGAATTTGTTGAACTATTTCTATATTCTCCATCCTATCTTTTTAGACACCTCCTCTATGTTTCTGGCGTTTTCTAAAACTGCTTGTTTAGTTATAACGCCTTTTAAAAATGCATCGATAAGCGCATCATCAAATAATATATTTCCTTGCTTTTTGCTTGTTTGCATTACACCTTCTATTTGATGTAATTTATTTTCTCTAATAAGGTTCTTTATAGCAGGTGTAGCTATCATTATTTCATCAATTGCAACAACTCCAAAATCTTTTTTAGGAACTAATCTCTGGAATATTACTGCTATCAGCGTATTTGCAAGTTGAAGAGCTATTTGCTTTTGTTGATGGGCTGGAAAAACATCAATTATTCTTTCAGGAGCAGAGGCAGCTGAATTTGTATGAATTGTTGCAAATACCAAGTGTCCTGTTTCTGCAGCTGTTAGGGCAAGTGACATTGTTTCTAAATCTCTCATTTCTCCAACTAATATAACATCTGGGTCTTGTCTAAGAGCATACTTTAATCCATCTGAAAAACTATCTGTATCTGTTCCAACTTCCCTTTGATGTATCAAAGATCTTTTTGAGTCAAAAACATATTCAATTGGATCTTCTATTGTTATTATATGCTTTGCAAATCGAGAATTTATATGTTCGATCATTGCTGCAAGAGTTGTTGATTTTCCACTACCTGTAGGACCAGCTACAAGAATTAATCCATGGTCTTTTTCTGAAAATTCATTTAAAATTTTCGGCAGTCCTAATTCTTCTATTGTTCTGATTTTTTTTGGTATAAGTCTTAAAGCAAGGGTGGGATTTCTTTTTTCATAGTAGAAATTTGCTCTTATTCTAATATCACGTATGGAAAATGAAAAATCTATTTCTTTTTTTAATGAATTTATTCCAAGCTTTGAAAATAAATTTTTAACCATTATTTCTATTTCTTGGGCAGTTGGGATGTTTTCTCCAGGAAGTTTTACTAAGTTTCCATCAACTCTTAGCATAATAGGCATATTAGCAGATATATGTACATCAGATGCACGAGATTGATTTGCTTTTAGTATTATTTCATCAATATTTAATTCGGTCATTCTTTATCCCCCTCTACTATGAAATTGTTCCCAAATAATGACTTTAATTTATTAAGTACATCATCTTCTTTTGAATTTTCTTTAATTACTACTTCAAAGGGTTTAAATATTCCAAATTTTGAGGTATACAATTTTTCTAACTCTTGTATTTTACTTTTAACAAGCTCATACTGAATTTTTTTCTCAGGTGGAAAAGTTATTGTAACTCTGTCAGGGTGCTCTTCAATTTTTGAAAATGAAAGTCCAACATAAAGTGATAAATCTCCATGAAGTTTTAGATATTCCATTATTTTACTTATATTTTCGATATTTTTTTCTTTATCTTCAACATTTTGAGTTGGTTCTAAATCTTTATCATTTAGTTTACTTTCAGATACAAGCTTATTCTCTTTAGTTTTCTCAACATTTTTATTTGTATTTTCTTGGGGCAACTTTATTTTCATGATGCTTAAGAAACCAAGTTTTATCAAAATTAATTTTTCTTCAGAGTATCTTATGTCTTTTAAAATTTCTGAGAGTGGTTTTAAAAATTCAATTAATTCATAATCACCGCTTTCAATTTTTGAAATCATTTCTTCAAGCAGTTGCATCAGGAATACTTCTGGATCTTTTCCTGAAAAATAAACTTTTTCAATAGCTTCTGTGGTTTTCTTAATATTTCCGATTTTTATACTATCAATTATTTCGTTTATAACTTCTATTGGGATTAATCCAAGAGTTTCACGAACATCTTTTATAGTAATATTCTTTCCAGAACTTTTTGCTACTTGTTCTAGTATTGTTAATGCATCTCTCATTCCGCCATTAGCCCTTTTTGCAATTTCATATAAGGCTTCTTGGCTTATTTTTATATTTTCTTTTTCACATACAAATTCAAGTCTTTTTATAATATCTTCAATAGTTATGTTCTTAAAATCTATTACTTGACATCTTGATATGATAGTCTGAGGAATTTTTTCTGGGTTGGTGGTAGCAAGTATAAAGACTACGTTTGAAGGAGGCTCTTCTAGTGTTTTTAGTAGAGCGTTAAATGCTTCCTTTGTTAACATATGAACTTCATCAATTATATATACTTTATAATTTCCCTGCGCTGCATGATAACCTACCGTTTCACGTATTTTTCTAATTTCATCTATTCCCCTATTTGAAGCAGCATCTATTTCAAGAACATCCATAAAACTGCCATTATCTATTGCTTGGCAAGTGCTACATTTGTTACATGGTTCAACTCCATCCTTATTTTCACAATTAAGAGATTTTGCAAGTATCCTTGCAACAGTAGTTTTTCCAGTGCCACGTGGGCCGGCAAAAATATATGCATGTGATATTTCTCCATTTTTTAAGGAATTTAAAAACAAGGTTTTCACATGATTTTGACCAACAACTTCGGAGAATAACTTCGGTCTATATTTTCTATATAATGCTTGCATTTTTACACCTCTAATATAAATTTTTTAATTTCTTCTATAGCTTTTTTTCTTGAGATTTCAGATAGATTTATCCATTTAGCTTGTTTATATCGCCTAAGCCAGATTATTTGTCGTCTTGCATAGTGCCTTGTGTTTTTCTTTATTAAGTGAATTGCCGTATTCAAATCGTATGTATTTTCTAAATAACGGATTATTTCTTTATATCCAATTGTTTGAAAAGCATTGAGATCTTTAGGATATTTTTCTAATAAAGATTTAACTTCTTCTATAAGTCCTTCTTTTATCATTTTGTCAACTCTTAAATTAATTCTTCCGTATAACTCATCTCGATAGCGATCTAAGACAAGTATTTTATAGTCTTTTGAATATTCTGATTGTGTTTGAAGTTGTGATATCTTTTTACCTGTTTTAAAATAAACTTCAAGAGCTCGGATTGTTCTTTTTATATCGGAAGGATGAATTTTTTGAGCAGCTTGTGGATCATATTTTTCCAGCATGCTCCTTAAAATACCAGGTTCATTTTTTTCCATTTCACTTAGTTTTTTTCTAAGTTTTTCATCTTTAGGTACACCTTCAAAAAAGCCTTTGACTAATGAATCAATATACAAACCTGTTCCTCCTACAAAAAGTGGAACAATACCTTCATTAACTAGTTTATCTCTTATTTTTAGTGCATCTTGTCTGAAAAGGAAAGCATTATAATATTCATCTGGGTAAATGTGATCGATTAAATAGTGTGTAACTTTTGATTGTTCTTCTTTACTTGGTTTGGCTGTTCCTATGTCCATTAATTTGTAAATTTGTCTTGAGTCTACTGAAATAATATTTGCGTTAATTTGGGATGCAATTTCTAATACTATATCAGTCTTTCCAACTGCTGTTGGTCCTGAAATAATTGTGTATTTCATATATCACTCCACCACTATTTCTACTTTAACGTTTTTACCTTTCATGCTATTGTCCTTGGTATTTATGCTTACACTATCACCTAGAAGTTTCAATTTTTTCTTTTCATCTTTTAAATCAACATTATTTGAAAGTGATATTTTACCTTCATTTCTATCATACCAAAATTCAAAAGCTTTAGCAATTATGCTTCCTTTTGTAATTGAAACTTTTTCTTTTTCAGATTTCCCAGAAAATGTGTTATTTTTTAAAT
The DNA here is from genome assembly GCF_014201655.1 of Thermosipho japonicus. Lineage (NCBI taxonomy): Bacteria > Thermotogati > Thermotogota > Thermotogae > Thermotogales > Fervidobacteriaceae > Thermosipho > Thermosipho japonicus. The sequence goes on along the minus strand of NZ_JACHEX010000001.1, from coordinate 132,113 downwards.
CAAATTCAAGGGTTTCACATGAAATAAATATTGTTTCCGAGCTTTGTGAATCATTTATAGTTACTGATGCATTTTTAATTGTTCCTTTTTGTGATTCAATATTGTATTTCATTTCTATACCTTCCATTATTCCATTTTCAAATTCTATGTGAACTTTACCGTCAACATTTAGGTCAATCCATTTATTGTTTATTTTATTTATTACCATATCATTAGAGGTTAAAAGTAGTTTGTCATCTGGAATTTTCAATAAAATGTTTCCTTGGTAAATAATAGTTTTCTCACTTGGTTCAATATAATCAGAAGAAATATGTATAGTTTTTGAGATTGCAATGGTAGTTAGAAGTAATATAATAAAAAGGGTTAAAGTTTTATTTTTCATTGATTAGTCCCCCTAAATATTTTTCTGATATATTGAGTATTGTTGTTGAAATTTCAAAAGGATTTTTAGACTTTGTATTTATAACTATTTTGTGATTTGCATTTTCCAATCTTTTCTTTGCAATTTGTTTTGTCCTATGTATTGTTGATACTATCATATAATCAATTGCATTTTTCAAATTATGTTCGTTTTCATTTTCAATATAAAATAGGAATTCAGCTTCTGGAATCCCATATACCCAACTACCTGTGATGTAACCATTATAAGGTTTGAACTCTATAGGAATAGATAATGTTTTAATTAACGATTCATTTAAAGAACCCTTTAGTATTTCGTCGTTAAATGTATTGATATTAAATGCATGTATTTTTAATTTTTCTGGAATAGGTTCATCAAAAAAAAACTTATCTACGAAATTTGTAAGAACTTTTTCGGATTTAAAACCATTTAAACTTCTTGAGGCTTTGTACAAAGTTCTCAATTGTTCTGTAATTCCAAAAAGGTTTAAGCCAAATAAGAAATGAAAGGTTTTTTTTAATTCTAAGTATAATTTCTTTGAGTATAAGTAACTAGTTGAAGCTGATTGTGTTTTTATGTAAAAATATGCTGGTATGCATGAAAAGCCAGTACAGTGAATTTCTTTAAATTCAATATTATATTTTTCAGCTGCGGAGAAAAAAGCAGGAATTGATAAATAAAGAATTGAATCACCACCAAAAGCGAGGGTCAAATTCTTCTCTCCTCTCATTAATATAGTTTAGCGCAGTATTGTAAATTTGCAAGTAACTATTAAATTCATACCATTGATAAGGTATTCTATAATATATTACCACATTAGCAAGTTCTAAATCAACATATTCAATTTCTATTTCTTTCCATGTATCTAAATAGTACATTAGTTCGAGTTGGTCTTTAGGAAAATCTTGCGGTTTTCTTTCAAAAGTGCTTGCAACAACAAAATCGGCACCTAAAAGTTTAGCTTCTTTTACAGGAGTAGGTGCTAGTACCCCACCATCAGTATTTTGAGTTCCAGCTATCCATAGCGGTGAAAAGACACCTGGTACTGATGAGCTTGCCATTACCGCATCTACTAAAAAACCTTCTGTAATCAACAACGAAGTTCCTTCTAAAGTATCAAAGGTTATTATTCCAACTTCTTTTTTTAGATCACTAAATTTTTTCTTTCCAAAAAGGAATTTGAAAAATGGATAGTAATCTTCGACCGGAACTAAGGCCCTTTGAAAAATAGACCAAAAATTTGACTTTTCAAGTTTAGTCATATATTTTTTGAAATTTGGAAGATAAAGTTTTATAGCCTCTGAAAACATTTCAAAAACTTTGTCGCTGTTTCCATATAATCCGTATAAAGCGGCAACAATTGCTCCGGCTGAAGAACCAGTTAAAAGATCAACATCTATATTGTTTTCTTCTAAAAATTTCAGAGTTGCTATATGAGCAAATCCTTTAACACCACCAGCAGCAAGAGAAAGTCCTATTTTCATTATTTCACCTCTAAAATTTTGAATACTTCTTGTATATCTTTTTTATGAACTTCATTATCACCTGGTGTTTCTAATATCCATGGTATTTTTTGAATAAATGGATTGGATAAAAAAACTTTGAGACCTTCATAGCCTATCTTTCCTTTTCCAATATTTTCATGTCTGTCTTTATTTGATCCTAAGTCATTTTTTGAGTCATTTAAGTGTATAAATTTTAATTTTTCGAGCGAAAAGTATTTATCTATCTTATTTAAAAATTCATCCAGTTTTTCTTTATTAGTTATATCATATCCTGCATCAAAAGCATGACAAGTATCAATGGTAATACCAAGCCTTTCCGGGAATTTAGCTTTATCAATAATCATCTTTAATTCCTCAAGTGTTGAACCAATATTTCCACCTTTTTTTGTTACGTTTTCAAGTAGGATAAAAGTATTTTCTTCTTCCTCCATAGCTGTATTTAAAGCTTTTAAAATTTGATTTATACCATTTTTAACCCCACTTTTTAGATGGCTTCCAGGATGAATGTTTAAATATTTTATACCTAGAGTTGAGCATATTTTCATTTCTAAGATTAATAGTTCTAGAGATTTATTCCATGTTTCGGTATTTGGACTTGCTATGTTTATAAGGTAACCACTGTGACAAAGCATAGCTTCTGGATCTATCTTATACTTTTTAATACCTTCTTTAAATAATTTAACATCATCTTCCTTAGGTAATTTAGCTTTCCATTGACGTGGATTATGCGGAAATATTTGAAATGCATTTCCTCCAATTTCATATGTTTCTTTCGGTACTCTTTTAAAGCCACCACCGATGGGCATATGTGCTCCTATTCTTATCATTTTTCATCCCCGCCTTTAATATCTTTTCTTAAAAAGTAGTTAAGTAATGTCCTTATTCCAATAATTGCAGCTAGTTGCCCTATGTCATTCCATGAAGGAGCAACTGTTGTTTTTAAAATACTTGAACCAATTAAGATAGCAAGTCCCAACGAAAAAGAATGACCTATCTCCAATCGACTTTCTTCTATTGCTTCTTTTGAATCTTTTTTTAATAGTGCGTCTTTTACAAAAATAATAAAAGCTTTAACTATTCCGGAGGTAATAACTATAATTGCTAGAAGTTGAAAGATTAATCCTAAATAGTTGACAATTGTTTCTTCAAATTTCATATTTACCATTCCCGATATTTGTTTGTTATTGGCATTCTCCTGTCTTTTCCAAAGGATCTTTCTGAAACTTTAACGCCAATAACCCCCTGACGTCTTTTGTATTCATTCCTGTCTACCAATTTTGCTACATATTTTACAGTATCTTTATCAAATCCTTTTTTAATTATTTCATCTACAGAAAGTTCTTTTTCAATGTACAGTTTTAAAATTTCATCTAGTATTTCATAAGGTGGCAAGGTATCCTGATCCTTTTGATCAGGTCTTAATTCAGCACTTGGTGGTTTGATAAATACATTTTCTGGTATTATTTCTTTACCTTTGAATTTATTATACCACCTTGCAATTTTGTATACATCTGTTTTATAGACATCTTTTATTGGAGAAAACCCTCCCACCATATCACCGTATAAAGTAGAATATCCAGTAGCTATTTCACTTTTATTTCCAGTTGCAAGAACGATATATCCAAATTTATTTGATACAGCCATTAATAGCGTTCCTCTAATTCTTGCTTGTAAGTTTTCTTCCGTGATATCCTCTTTTGTTTCTTTAAATATTTCTTTTAATGAGTCTTTAAATGAATAATAAATATCTGAGATTTTTATAACATGGTATTCAATTTCAAGATTTTCTGCCAACTTTTTTGCATCTTCTACGCTATGTGATGAACTGTACATAGAAGGCATTAAAATACCAACTACATTTTTATTTCCAAGAGCCTCTACTGCTATTGCAGCTACCAAAGATGAATCCATACCACCACTTAAGCCGATTAGAACCTTTTTAAATCCATTTTTTTGGATGTAATCTTTAAGTCCTAAAGTAATTGCTCTGAAAATTTCTTCTTCTTTTGTTAAAGAGTAATTTGTGTTTATATGTTTTATTGGCTTTAGTTTATTTATGTTTTCATTTTTTACAAAGATATAATTTGTTTGTTTATCATTTACAATGTTAATATATCTTCTTCTTGGATCATGTAGATTTGTTCTTAAATTGTCTTCAATAGGTATATCAATTGTAAAGATTTCTTCTTCAAAAGGTTTTCCTTCAAACATTATTTTTCCATCAGCTGAAGTAACAACACTTCCACCATCAAATACTATTTCATCTTGTCCGCCTACCATATTGCAGTAAACTATTGGACAATGATGATCATATGATTTCTGGGACAAATAATTTTTCCTAAGCTCCCTTTTTCCATAGAAATATGGAGAAGCCGATGCATTTAAAATTAATTGAGCTCCATTTATAGCTTGGTAAAACATAGGGCCTAATGGACTCCAGATATCCTCGCATACATTTATTCCAATTTTAATATTGTTATAGTCTATAATGGCAATTTCATTTCCAGATTTAAAGTATCTGTTTTCATCAAAAACGCTATAATTAGGTAAATGCATTTTATGATACTTCCCAAGTAATTTCCCATCTCTTATAATCGCAAGTGAATTATAAGCATCATCTTCAATATCTATAAATCCTAGCAAAATAACTACGTTTTTTCCACTGGAAAAATCAATAATTTTTTCCAAATATTCAATATTCTTTTTTAAAAATGAAGTTCTTAGAATTAAATCTTCAGGTGGATAACCTGTCAAGAATAGTTCAGGAAATATTAAGAATTCTGAATTGTTATTTTCAGCAATTTCAATTGCTGATATAACTTTTTTCATGTTTCTTTCAAAATCACCTAGAGTGGAATTTAATTGTGCAACGGTCGTTCTTATAAACATAAATATCCCTCCTCAATCAAATTATATCATGATTTTTATGATATAATTTCTTTGAAGGGGTGAGCAAATTGATAAAAATAGATACGTTGAAATTTTTTCAACCGACACCTGAATACAGGAAGCTTGTTATATTGGAAGCTTTGTATGAAGATCCTAATCTTTCTCAGAAAGAACTTTCAGCCATAGCTGGCATTGTTCCATCTTTAGTGAATAAGTATATAAATGAATTAGAAAAGAATGGATATATTGAAACTAAGGATCTAGGAAAAAACAAAATTTATAATGTTACAGAAGAAGGTTTGTCGGAATTGTATTATTTGAAACTTTCATTTTTTAATGATATAGTTAATTTATCAAAAAAGATAGATTCTCAGCTTGAAAATATTTTCTTGAAATTAAAAGGAAAAAATGAAATAGGGATTTATGGAGCAGGTCTTGTTGGAAAAGTTTTGGCTGAGCTTTTGTTGAATAGAGGGTATAATATAGTTGTATTTTTTGATGATGATAATAGTAAAATTAACTCTAGAGTATTTGGCATACCAATTTTGCCACTCAATTCGAAAGTTAGAATAGATGCTCTAGTAGTAGCATCTATAAAAAATTCTGAACAAATGGTAAAAAAAGCTAAAAAGTATGATTTTACTGATATCTATGTATTTAAAACGGAGGAATTTAAGTTGTCATGGCATGGATAAAGTTTTTTTCTTTGATTTTTTTAGCAATTTTATTTGTTATATTTTTATTTCTTGAAAGCTCATATCACTTAGATTTTAGTAGATTAGGTGTTGTAAATAATTTTGTTACTGAAATATATTTAAGAAATAGATTGTATGACACTCTTTTTGAGGTTTTGGTTTTTTCACTTGCTGCAATGGGAATATTTTTATTTAACTATTCAGAAGAAAGGCAAAAATTTCATTTACATGAAACTCACATAAGAATATTATTAAAGTTTCTTAGTTATTTTGTGATATTATTATCATTTTATTTAGCATATTATGGTGATAAGACTCCTGGTGGAGGTTTTTCAGCTGGGGTAGTTGGAGGAACTGGTGTTTTATTATACTCTCTAAGTACTACATTTAATGAAATTGAGCATGCATTTGAAAAGTATAAAATAAAGCTTTTTGAAAAAATTGCAATATTCATTATATATGGATTTTCGATCTCTTCTTTGCTAGGCAGTGTTCACGTAAGATTACTGAGTATATTAATATACCTTAAAGTAATGTTTGGTATGTGGATAATCATATACAGTTTTATAAAGCATAGAGGAATTGTTTAATGAATTTATAGGGGGTTTTTTTATGTTTTTTGAAAATGTTTTAAAAGATATACCTAACGAACTTGCCAAAGAAGTTTTTAAAGCAAAAAGCGATCTTGAAAAAAACTTTAACGACTCACAAGTGAAACGAAACTTTATTGAAATTACATGGAAATTGTATAGATATTTGCTTGAAAATATAGACGAAAGTTATGAAGTTGAAAAACGCCTATTTTTAAGGTATGGGTTACTCGAACCTAGATATTTAAATTCCAGGGATTTTGAAAGAATAAAAAGTATTCCTTTTGTGGATGATAAAGAAAATATATTTTATGTTGATGAATGGATGCTTGCTGTTAAAAAGGGATTAATAAACGAAAGTAGTTTCATGGAGGTAATAGAATCACGAAAAAATGTTGCTCCCAAAAATGTTTCGTCATTTGAGATGGCATTTAATGAGAAATTGGAAGAAAGAAAATTAATTGAAAAACAATTAAAAGAAATTGTTAATAGTATCGAAGATGAAGGAAAACCTTATAGGAAATCTATCTTGAGTTTGATTGATCAAGCTATAGAAAAATTAAAAAAATTAAAACTTGTAAACAGGGAAGTCGATATTATTTTTGAGCAACTTAACAAGTTGAAAGAAGAATCCAAGATAAATAAAAAAACAGAAGATAATTTCGGTAAAAAAATAAGGGAACATGAAGTTATAATACAAATGATAAATAAATCTATTGGAAGACTTGGGAATCGATTTTTAGTTTTAACCTCTATTTTTTTAAATGGTATTACTGTGATTGGTTCAAAAGATCTAGTTGAGAAAAAAATCAATGAATTTGAAAAAATTGATTATAAAATATTTGAGAGAAAGATTCGAGGCACAACTATTAAATTAAAACCCTATTTTATAATAGTTCCTGGGTATGGAGACTATGGATTTTGCTGGGAGCCTTTTGAAGGATTAAATGTTATTAGTGGTCGTGGTAGAGTGGTTATACCTATGTTTTCTAAAAATATTGATGTTGCTATTTTAAGTGCTTTGGGAGATTACAGGTTAAAGGCAGCAAAGGAATTAACATTTGGACGTTGGATGGAAGAAGGATTGACAGGAGAAATATATAATTATTTAATGAATAATAAAATTAGAGATAGAATTGATGAATTCTTTGTAAAGAGATATATACTTTGGATTTTGAAGGAATCAAATGGTGTTCAAAAACTTGAGAAGGAAATTAGAGAAATATTTTGGAGGTACATAGAATTTCCTGAAGAAATAAAAGCTAAACTTTCGAATATAAGCTATATTTATTCTAATTTATACGAAAAAGATAAAAGGAGGAAGAAGAATTGGGAAAATCTTTAAAATTAATTCTTACCTTAATCTTTATTTGTTTTATAATTGGAATGTTTTTCTTTCTCAAAGGAGTATTTGCTGGAGAAATAATATTAAAAAGGTACATTTTTAAATTTGGTTTTTTTGAGCTTAGATGGTATAGCTTTTTAATAGTTACGGGAATAATTGTTTCCTATTATCTTGTTAGAAGAAGGCTAAAATATTTTAATATTAACCCAGATGATTTAGATGAAGCTGTTTTTTGGGGAATTTTATCATCTATAGTTGGTGCAAGGACATACTATGTAATATTTATGTGGGACGAGTTTTATTCAAAGTATCCTTCAGAGATTATAAAAATTTGGCATGGTGGTCTTGCAATCCATGGTGCTGTTATTGGTGCTATTATTTCAACTTTTTTGTATACACGCTTGAAAAAAAATTGTTCTTTTACTTTCTTGCAAGGAACTGATCTTTTAACAAGTGTATTACCGTTAGGTCAGGCAATTGGAAGATGGGGAAACTTTTTTAATTATGAAGCATATGGTGGGCCGACTAATTTACCTTGGAAGATGTTTGTTCCACCCGAAAATAGGATGGTTGGATATGAAAATTATTCTTATTTTCATCCTACGTTTTTGTATGAAAGTGTATTAGATTTTTTAATATTTTTGTTTTTGTACAAATATGATTTGAAGTGGAAGAAGAATAATGGTGAAACAACGGCATTATATTTTATTTTATATTCTGCAAATAGGTTTTGGATTGAGGGATTGAGGACAGATAGTTTATATTGGGGTAAAATTAGAGTGGCACAACTAGTAAGTTTAATTTTAATTATTTTAGGAGCTATTATGTTTATTTTGGTAAGAAGAAAAACGGAGGTGAAAAAATGATTGATAGGCAAAAAGTTATTAGTGAATTAATTTCGCCTAATACTTCAAAAATTGTTTTATTGGTTATGGATGGTATTGGTGATATTCCAAATGAAGAAGGTTTAACCCCTCTTCAAAAGGCTAACACACCAAATTTGGATGCTCTCGCACAAAAGAGTGATTTAGGTCAAACAATTCCAGTTCTTCCTGGTATTACTCCTGGGAGTGGACCAGGTCATTTGGGATTATTTGGATATGATCCTTTAAAATATCAAATTGGTAGAGGAATATTAGAGGCTCTTGGAATCAATGTTGAAGTTGGTGAAAATGATTTAGTTGCTCGTGGAAATTTTGCAACTATTGATGGAGATATTATAGTTGACAGAAGAGCAGGAAGGCCATCTTCAGAAGAAAGTGCAAAGGTTGTAGAAATTTTAAATGAAAATATCAAAGAAATAGAAGATGTAAAAATAACATTTTATCCTGGAAAAGAACATAGATTTGTTGTTAAACTTACAGGTGAAGGCTTAATGGATAAATTAGAGGATGCAGATCCTCAAAAAGAGGGAAAACCTATAAAGTACACAAAGGCTTTAGATGAATCGTCCAAAAAGTCAGAAAGAATAGTTAATATTTTACTTGATAAAATAAAAGAAGTGTTGAAAGACCAACCAAAAATGAATTTTGCGCTCTTGAGAGGTTTTTCAAAGCACCCAGATATGCCAAAATTTGGAGATGTTTTCAAATTAAAGCCTGCAGCAGTTGCAGTATATCCAATGTATAAGGGTCTTGCAAAACTTGTTGGTATGGAAGTTGTAGAGGCAGGTCAAACTATTGAAGATGAATTTAATACTGTAAAAAAACTTTGGAATGAGTATGACTTTTTCTATGTTCACATAAAGAAGACCGATTCATATGGTGAAGATGGTAATTTTGATTCGAAAGTAAAAGTTATAGAAGAAGTTGATAAATTCTTGCCAATACTTTTAGAATTAAATCCTGATGTTTTAATAGTTACTGGTGATCATTCAACACCATGTGTCATGAAAGGACATTCATTCCATCCAGTTCCTTTAATGATTTATGCAAAGAATACAAGAAGAGGACTTTCAAAATTGTATAATGAATTTGAATGTGCAAGAGGAAGCCTTGGAACAATCCATGCAGTTGATGTAATGCCTCTTGCTCTTGCATATGCTGGAAGATTAGAAAAATATGGAGCATAATTTATGTATTTCCTCATTTTTTTATCTTCAATATTAGGGGCTTTGATAGCCCCTATTTTTTCTTTTCCAAAGTTTGTGATTTTTTTACCATTTTTGTTTTTTAAAAAGAGGGAGTATTTTTGGATTTTATTTTTCTTTCTTGTTTTAAACATTTTATCAGTTGTGAACTTTAATGGTGATTTTGAATTTGTTGGTAGAGTAATTCAAACAAATGATAACTATTCTCTTGTTAAAGGAGATATATTTTATGACGGGAAATGGGAAAAATTAAATGTTTTAGTGGGAGTAAATAAGGAGATACCATTGGGAGATATTGTTTACTATTATGGACCTTTTGATGCAAAAAAATATTCATATCCAAAAGTAACCTTAGATAAAAATAGGGTGATTGTCTCACCCTATTTTTCTTTGGTTAGAAATATATATACAAAGACAGAAAATTTTCGTGAGAAAATATTAGAATATAGTGAGATATACTATGGACTTTTCGGTGGAAAAGTAAAAGATAAAATTTATTCAGATAGTGGACTTTATCATTTTTTTAGTATTTCTGGGTTACATATCTCTTTAATATTTGCCATTTTAACTTCTGTTTTAACGTTTTTTAGCCTTTCTGATTTATCAAAAAAAGTTATTGCTTTAATGGTTTCGTTTCTTTTTTTAATTTCTTGTGGTAATAATTTACCTTCTTTAAGAGCATTTTTATACCTTTTTTTGGTAATTTTATTTGAAAAATTATTTCCAAAAATGTCAAAAATAGATATTTTAAGTTTTGTTGGTTTGTTCTTTTTATTTTTTCAGCCTTTTTTGGCGTACTCACTTTCTTTTTATATGACTTTTTTTAGTACGTTTGGTATATTAAGTGTTGAAAATAACAAATTAAAACCTCTTGCGGCATTTTTAGGTTGTGCACCCTTTTTGTCATTATTTTCAAATGTAAATGTTTTTTCAATAATTGGAACTCTTGTGCTTATTATTCCATTTCAAATTATATTAATTAGTTTGATGATTGCATATTTCTTTTACATTTTAAATTTCTCGTTAGTAGTAGATTTTATTTTAAAAGTCAATCTTCCTATTACAAATTTCATAGAGTTTATTTCTAGTATTTTTTCAAGATTTCCTAAGATCCCTGGAGGAATAATCACTTACTTTTTGTTTTCACTTTTGTTCTTTGCTTTTTTACTACATTTTGGACAAATTCCATATATTTTGAAATCAAAATCTTCAAATTGAAAACCTTGTGAAAGCAATTCTTTTTTTATTATTTCAAGATGCTTTTCTTCAATTTCATATATTTTTCCACATATTTTACATATAAAATGATGATGCATTTTTTCTTTTTTAGCAAGTTCGTATCTGTATATTCCATCCCCAAAATCAATTTTTCTTAAAAGTCCAAATTCGACAAGAAGATCGATTGTTCTATACACGGTTGCTTTGCTGACAGTATGTTTATTGGAAAATAATAATCTATAAACATCTTCAGCACCAAGGTGTTTAGATTCATTGTCAATAAAAACTTTAAGGACTAATTCCCTTTGCGGAGTCATTCTGTATTTTTTATTCTTCAATTCCTTTTTCAGAGTCTCAATATACATGCTTTTCCTCCTCTTAGACATTCATAATTGGTTTTATATCAATTTTCCATCCAGTTAATTTTGCAGCAAGTCTAGCATTTTGTCCGCCTTTACCAATAGCTAATGATAATTGATTTGGTGAGACAATAACTCTTGACGCTTTGTTTTCATAATCAAGAATTTCAACTTCTATAACATTTGCTGGTTGTAATGCACTTGCAATTAATTCTTTAGGATCATCTGACCATTTGATTATGTCAATTTTTTCTCCATTCAATTCTTTTAATATTGCTGCTATTCTAATACCTTCTTCACCAATACATGCACCAACAGGATCTACTTTTGGGTTATTTGATTTTACAGCAACTTTAGTTCTTATTCCTGGTTCCCTTACTATTTTTACTACTTCTACTACTTTTGATTCTATTTCTGGTACTTCAAGTTCTAAAAGTCCTTTAATAAACTCTTCATTTATTCTTGTTACTAATATTTTTGGACCTTTTTTATCTTTTTTTACATCTTTTACGTACACTTTGATTAAAGATGCTGGTTGTATTTCCTCACCAGGAATCCATTCTTTTTTTGGTAGTCTCGTTTCTAGTTTGCCGATTCTTATGTCAGCCCAATCTTTTGTAACTCTTACAACTTCCGCAGTAGTTATTTTTCCAGCAAGTTCTGAATATTTTTCAAATTGTTTTTCTTTTTCTATTTCCCTAATTTTCTGAATAAGCACTTGTTTTGCTGTTTGAGCAGCAATTCTTCCAAATTTTTTTATGTTTAATCTTTTTTTGACAATATCACCAATTTTAGCACTTGAATTAATTTTAAGAGCTTCTTCTAATGATATTTGTAAATTTGGGTTTTCAACATTTTCAACTACTTCAAGAAGTTGGTATGCTTCAATTTCTCCTGTTTGTCGATTGATGATTATTTCAACATTCTTTTCGCCACCGAAGTCCTTTTTGTAAGCACTAATTAAAGCTTTTTCTATGACAGGTATAATTTCATCAACCTTAACTCCTTTTTCTTCTTCAAGTTGTTCAAGTGCTTGTAAAAAGTCTAAATTCATACTTTTCCCTCCTATATATCTATTTCTAAATTTGCTTTTTTGATTTGGGTATATTTAATTTCTTTGATTTTTTTATTATTTTCTTCTAAAAAGATAACTGAATCTTTTACATCTTTTATATATCCGATTATTGTTTCATTTTCCAATTTGATTTTTACTTTGTTATTTATAAATCTTTTAAAATCATCAATGCTTCTTAGTGGTCTATCAAGCCCCGGAGAAGACACAGTTAAATAATAGCGTTGAGGGATTATATCTAGTTCGTCTAATTGAAATTCCACTTCTCTTGAAATATTTTCACAATCTTTTGTACTTACATAATCAAGTGGATTGTCAATTACGATTTCTAAAAACCATTTTCCAGATTTGTTGTAATATTTAATATCAAATAATTCTAGATTATATTTTTTGCATGCACTTTCGGCAATTTCTTTAACTTTTAAAACTATTTCTTTCATAATATCACCCCTCATAATATAAATACTAAACCGGGACGTATAGTCCCGGTTTTCTGGCGGAGAGGGTGGGATTTGAACCCACGGACGCCTTGCGGGCGTCACACGCTCTCCAGGCGTGCGCCTTCGACCCCTCGGCCACCTCTCCAATTCTGTAACCAATATGAATTTTATCATAAAATAAAAAAATTGCAAGTAGTAACAATTTACATTTTTTGGAACTAATATTATAATGCTAAATGAGGAAAAAATTAGGAGGTGCAATAATGAGACTATTTTTTGCAGGAATTTTGATAGGTATAGCAAATCTTATTCCAGGTGTTAGTGGAGGAACAATGGCAGTCATTGCTGGTGTTTATGAAAAACTTATTTCTGCTATATCTAATGTACTTAAGTTTAAAAAGCAGGATTTGAAGATTTTATTTATTGTTGGGCTTGGAGTTTTGGTTTCGATATTTTCATTATCGAAATTTTTTGAATATTCTCTTCAAAAGTTTCCATTTTATATGTACAGTTTTTTCTTTGGACTAATATTTGCTTCAATTCTATTTTTAAAGAGGGAAGTAAAATTAAATATAGTTCCACTAATATTGGGTATATTATTGGTTATAATCCCTAATTTTATACCACATTCTTCCAATTCATCTATTTTAAAAATTGTTATTGCTGGATTTGCAGGTGGAGCTGCTATGGTTGTTCCAGGATTAAGTGGTTCTTTGATGCTCCTACTTTTAGGAGTTTATGAGTATATTATTAGTGCGATAAGTAATTTAAACATTGGAATATTAATAATTTTTGGAATAGGTGTTCTTTTAGGAATTTATACAATTTCACTTGTCATGAAGATTGCATTTGAAAGATATGAAAATTTTTCTAAGAATTTAATTCTTGGCCTTGTTATAGGTTCACTTTACCCAGTTTACCCAGGTTTTCATGGAAGCGGAAATATGATTTTAGGTTTATTTTCAGCTATTTTAGGATATGTTTTAAGTTATATGCTTTCAAGATATATGATATAATATCATGGGGAGGTGTAATAATGGAAATAAAAATAACAACTCCTTCAAAAGAAGAGTTAGAAAAATTAGGAGTTTTTTCATGGCCAATTTGGACTAAGGAAGTTTCAGAATTTGATTGGTATTATGATGAAACAGAGGTATGTTATATTCTTGAAGGCGAGATTGAAGTTGAAACAAAGGATGGTAAAGTTTACAAAATTAAACCAGGTGATTTAGTTGAATTTCCAAAAGGATTAAGGTGTAGATGGAAAGTAAAAAAAGCAGTTAGAAAGCATTATAATTTCAAATAAGTTGGGGGTGGATCTCAATGAATGTTGAAAAAACTACTTTAAAAGAGTTTTGTGATATGGTTGCAGATAAAACACCGACTCCAGGTGGTGGAGCGGTCGGAGCTATTGTAGCAGCTTTAGCTGCATCATTAAATCAAATGGTTGCAAATTTAACTGTAGGAAAGAAAAAGTATGCCGATTTTGAAGAAATAATGGAAGAAGTTTTAGAAAATATGAACTATTCAAGGGAAAAACTTCAGCAATTAGCATATGATGATATAAAGGCGTTTAATAAAGTTATGGAAGCACTAAAGATACCAAAAGATGATCCAACAAGAAGCGAAAAATTACAAACGGCGTTAAAAGAAGCTGCAGATATTCCTTTTGAACTTGCAAGAGAAGCAAGAAATGTATTAAAGTTTTCTCAAGTAACTAGTAAACATGGAAATAAAAATGCTATTTCTGATGCTTATTCTTCTGCTGAGCTTGCATATGCAGCATTCAGAATAGGCATGTATAATGTTCTAATTAATTTATCAAGTATTAAAGACGAAGAATTTGTAAGAAAATACAAGGAAGAACTTGAGGAATTAAAAAATGAAGTAGAAGGTATTTATAAATCTATTAGGGAGTTGGTAAAAGAGAATGGCTTTGAAATTTGAATTGTTAAAAATTTCCGGAAATGCTAGAAGAGGAAGAATTCATCTTCCACATGGTGTTGTAGAAACGCCGACGTTTATGCCTGTTGGAACGAATGCGAATGTAAAATTAATGATTCCAAGACTTTTAGATGAAGTTGGAGCGCAAATTATATTGGGGAACGCGTTTCATTTGTACCTTAAGCCCGGATTAGATGTTTTTAGATTTCATGGTGGAATTCATAATTTTATGAATTGGCAAAAGCCAGTACTAACCGATAGTGGTGGATTCCAGGTTTTTAGTTTAAGGGAAGGTCGAAAAATTACCGAGGATGGAGTCTTAATACGTTCTCCTTTGGATGGTAGTAAACACATGATTACCCCTGAACTTTCGATGGAAATTCAACACGCTATTGGTTCAGATATAGTAATGGCTTTTGACTATTGTGCAGAACCTGGAATAAGTCATCAAGATGCGGTAGTTGCGCTTGAGCTTACAAGTCTTTGGGCTGAAAGGAGTTTAAAAAAGCTTCGTTCACTTTCTGATCAAGCAATATTTGGAATAGTTCAGGGTGCTTTTTTCAAAGATTTAAGGCTTAGAAGTGCTAAAGAAATAACAAGTATGAATTTTGACGGATTTGCAATTGGTGGATTAAGTGTTGGCGAAGAATATGATATTACTCTTGATATGACTAAATTTACTGCTCCTATGCTTCCAGAAAACAAGCCAAGATATTTTATGGGAGCAGGTTCCCCAAAATTAATTGTTGATTTGGTGGATTCTGGTATTGACATGTTTGACAGTGTCTTGCCTACACGAGTTGCAAGGCATGGACAAGCTTTAACTTGGAAAGGGAAACTCAATATAAGATCAGCAAAATACAAATTCAGTAAAGAACCAATTGATGAAAGTTGTGATTGTTATACATGTAGAAATTTTTCAAGGTCTTATATAAGACATTTATTTGACAGGGGGGAAGTACTGGGCCAAATACTTCTAACTATTCACAACTTACATTTTATGATGGATTTAAGTAAAAAGATAAGAGAAAGTATTGAAAATGATACTTTCCAGGAGCTAAGGGGGGAGGTTTTAAAATATTATGCGTAAGAGTTTTGTAGTTTTCTTAATGGTGTTAAGTTTATTTGTCTTTTCAATGAGGACTGTTAAAAGTCCAGTTGTCCTTCTAGAAGGCCAAAGTGGAGTAGGTGTTAAATTTGGAGTAATGTTTTTGGATAATTGGTTGACTAACTTTGAATTAGATTACTTTGATCAGGAAAATTCTTTGAATGGTTTATTATATTTGAGAACAGAAAATAGCGAAAATGAATCAATAAATAGCATTGGGTATGTTATTAAAGGTGTGTCAAAAAATTTTCAATGGGGGACTAATTTTGTTTTTAATAGTTTAACTACTGAATCTACTGTAAGTAGGTCTTTAAGTGTAGGAATAGGATTTGAAGCTGCATTATCAAATTATTTTAACATAGGAGCTTTTATTGATGACTTACCTCTTTATGCTCAAAAACCTTTTACATTTTTTAAGCCAAATGTTGGTATTGATTTTAGTTTTGGAACGAGTAATTTTAATTTATACGGTGCTTTGAAATATGTAAAACAAGAGTATATTCAGTTTAATTTAGGGCCTGTTATTTCATTTACCAATCTTTATTTTGACGTTTTTTGGGTACCTGAATATATTGTTAAAGATAATGTTATGCTAAATAAAATTAGTGGAGATTTTAAAATTAAATTAGAAGATTTTTCCATTTCAATTTTTGGTTTTTATGCATTTGATAGAAATTTTTTGGTTGATATTCCAATGCATTATGAAGAAGCACCTTATGGTTATGAAGTAAATATTGAGGTGAAATTTTAATATGAAAAAGATTTTGGGAAAAGATGATATAAGAAGGTCATTAATGAGAATTTCCCACGAAATTTTAGAAAGAAATAAAGGAGCAGAAGATATTGTTTTACTTGGAATATATACAAGGGGATATTATTTGGCTAAAAGAATATCAGAAAATATTCAAATGATAGAGGGTATTGCAGTGCCAGTTGGTGGACTTGATGTTGGACCATTTAGGGATGATGAAAAAAAGACCAAAGAAGATAAGAGTAATATAAATTTTGAAGTAAAGAATAAGGTAGTAATATTAGTGGATGATGTTTTGTTTACAGGCCGAACGATAAGAGCGGCTATGGATGCAGTTACAAGTAGGGGAAGGCCAAAATTTATACAATTAGCTGTGTTGGTAGATAGAGGTCATAGGGAGTTTCCTATACGTCCAGATTATGTTGGAAAAAATATTCCAAGTTCAAAGGAAAGAGAAACTATTAAAGTTAGGATAAGTGAAGTAGATGAAGAAGATTCGGTGTATATATTGGACAAGGAGGAAGAACAGTGAGATACTTTGGAACAGATGGAATTAGAGGAGTTGTTAATGAATTTCTAACTCCAGAGCTAGCTTTTAGACTTGGTAATGCTGTAGGAAACATGGTTAATGGAAAAGTTTTTATTGCAAAAGATACAAGGAATTCAGGTGATATGTTAGAAGCAGCTCTTATTGCTGGTATTACTTCTGCAGGCGCTGATGTGTATAGGTGTGGAATAATGCCAACTCCAGCACTTGCTTTAATAACCAAACTTGAAGATGCAGCAGGAATAATGATTTCTGCATCTCATAATCCTCCCGAATATAATGGATTGAAGGTAATAATGAAGGGTTATAAGTTGCCTGATAGTTTAGAAGAACGTATAGAAAATGAAATGCAAAATGTAAAATATAATTCTTTTGAAAAAGTTGGAAGAGTAATTGATTATAAGTTAGCTGAAGAAGAGTATTTTAATTATATAAAGGAACTTTATAAGAATTTAGATTTGTCAGGATTGAAAATTGTAATGGATGTTGCTAACGGAGCAACGTATAATCTAAATCCTAAAATTTTGGAATATTTTGGAGCAAAAATTGAAGTTGTTAACAATGAACCTGATGGTTTTAATATAAATAAAGATTGTGGTTCAACTCATCCAGAAAACATAAAAAATTACATAGTTAATGGAAAAATTGGAGTTTTGCATGATGGAGATGGTGATAGGTGTATTTTTTTGGATGAAAATGGTCAGGAATTTCATGGAGATAAAATTATAGGTTTGACAGCATTACAGTTAAAAAAAGAAGGGCGTTTGAAGAATGACAAGGTAGTGGTAACAATTTTGTCTAATATAGGACTTGAAAGATTTTTAAATGAAAATTCAATAGATGTAGTAAGAACTAAAGTTGGTGACAGATATGTTTTGGAAGAGATGCTAAAGGAAAATATAATTTTAGGTGGAGAAAGAAGTGGTCATATAATTTATCTAGATAGATCTACAACAGGTGATGGTCTTATTACAGCACTAGAGACGTTATCAGCTGTGGTAAATTCTGGAAAAAGATTAGTTGAGTTATCGAAATTAATACCTGATTATCCGCAAGTGATGATAAATGTAAAGGTTAATGATAAGGAAGTTTATAAATCAAAAGAAGTATTTGAAAAATTAAAATCAATTAAAGATTATAGAGTTATAGTAAGACCATCCGGAACAGAACCAGTTGTAAGGGTTTTGGTTGAGGGTCCAGATATGGACGAATCAACAATTATAGCTAATGATATAGCAGATTTAATAAAAAAACTTGATAATAAAAAGGAGTGATATTTATGGGAAAAGTAACAGAAGAAATGGTTTATAACAAGTTAAAAGAGGTTATT
Organism: Thermosipho japonicus; assembly: GCF_014201655.1. Lineage (NCBI taxonomy): Bacteria > Thermotogati > Thermotogota > Thermotogae > Thermotogales > Fervidobacteriaceae > Thermosipho > Thermosipho japonicus. The sequence continues at coordinate 113,831 of NZ_JACHEX010000001.1, read as the reverse complement.
GATTTTGAAATTGGATTAGATGTAGTATCATTAGGATTAGTATATGAAGTAAAGGTTGATGAAAATGATAATGTGTATGTATTAATGACAATGACAACTCCTATGTGTCCGCTTGCAGGTCTAATTTTGCAAGATGCAGAGACCAAACTTAGAGAAATTGAAGGAATAAATGATGTAAAAGTTGAACTTACCTTTGATCCACCTTGGACTCCTGATAGAGTTGATCCAAGCGTAAGAGCTCAGTTAGGGATATGACGGTTTATGAAGCATTAAAAATTTTCAAAGATAGAGGGCTTCCTGAATTGGAAGCCTATCTTGTTATAAAAAAAATTACCGGTAAAACTAAAGAATATTTGGTTATTCATCCTGAATATCAGTTTTGCGAGAAAAATTTTTTTGATCTTTTAAATAAAAGGTTAATAGGATTTCCATTAGCATATTTATTAAATGAAAAAAGCTTTTACAAACATAATTTTTATGTAGAAGAAGGAGTTTTGATTCCAAGGCCTGAAACAGAATTACTTGTTGAAAATGCATTGAAAATAATCAATAAAGAAAAGATAAAGAAAGTTGCCGAAATAGGTGTTGGAAGTGGTGCAGTAATCATTTCTATATTACTTGAAAGAAATTGTATTGGTTTTGGAACGGATATCTCGAAAAAAGCTTTGGAAATAGCAAAAAAGAATGCAAAAAAGTTCAATGTACTCGATAGATTAGATTTAAGATTAGGTAAATTTTTAGAACCATTCAAAAATGAATATGATGAAATTGAGCTTATTGTATCAAATCCTCCTTATGTTAAAAATAATTCAGACCTTCAAAAGGAAGTTATGTTCGAACCCAAGGAAGCTTTACTTGGTGGAGAAGATGGTTTAGATTTTTATAGAGAATTTTTAAGCAGCTACGATTTACAAGGAAAGATTGTAATTATGGAAATAGGACATGATCAAGGTGATTTTTTTAGAAAAAAAGGATGGGATGTAATTAAGGATTATTCAGGAAACGATAGAATAGTAATAAAAGATTTTCGGAGGTGATTTAAATGAAAGTTGTTTTGTTAAAGGATGTTGCAAAAATTGGTAAAAAAGGAGAAGTAAAGAATGTATCTGATGGATACGCTAGAAATTTTCTTATTCCAAAGGGTTTAGCGTTAGAAGCTACTCCTGCTGTTTTAAAACAACTTAAGGCACAAAAAATGAAAGAGGAAGAAGAAAAGAAAAAAATAAAACAAGAAAGTGAAGAGCTGCTAAAGCTTTTACAACAACATTTGTACAAAATACCTGTAAAAACTGGTGGAAGCGGGAAATTATTTGGTGCACTTACAAATGCGGATATTGCTAAAGCAATTTCCGAAAAAACGGGAAAAGATATTGACAAAAAACATATTGTTTTGAATAAACCAATAAAAGAACTTGGCTTATATGAAATAACAGTAAAGTTACCAGAGGGAATTACTGGAAAAATTAAAGTAGAAGTAGTTCAGGAGGGTAAAAATTGAATATAATAGCATATTCAAAAGCCTTATATACAACTTGGATTTATTATTCACCTGAGCGAATATTATTTGATGCTGGTGAAGGAGTTGCAACTTTATTAAATAATAAAATATATGCTATTAAGCATATATTTTTAACTCATGGCCATGTAGATCATATCTCAGGGTTATGGGCTTTAATTAATACTAGAAATAATGCAATGGGAGATAGAGAAAAGGAATTAAATATTTATTATCCAATTGGAAATAAGGGAATTGAAGAATATTTGAGATTTATTAAAAAGATGAATTCTGATTTAAGATTTAATTTAAATGTGTTTCCACTAAAAGATGGTCAAATTGTATATTTAAGAGAAGGAAATCAGCCAAAATACATTAAAGCATTTTCTGTGGTTCATACTTACAGTGAAAAAAGCTTTGGGTATCATTTATATGAGGTAAGAAAAAGATTAAAAAAAGAATTTCAAAGTCTAAGTCAAAAAGAAATTGCGGAACTTTCAAGAAAGTATGGAAGTGATTATGTTTCTGAAAAGTTTGAAAAGAAAATTTTAACAGTATCTGGTGATACTTATCTTTTAAAGAAAGAGGATGTTTTTGATACGGATATTTTATTTCATGAATGTACGTTTTTTAAGAAGGAAGATAGAAAATATAAAAATCATGCGGTTCTTGAAGACATTATTGATTTAATTAAAGATACCAAAATTAAAACGTTAATTTTGTATCACATTTCTGGAAGATACGGAAAAAGACCTGAGCGTTTTCTTGAAAATTTTAAAGAAGAATTAAAAAACATCAATGTTCATATTGTAAAGCCTGATAAACTATTCAAATTGTGAAGGTGAGTTAGAATGAAAAGGTACTTATTTTTGAGTGATTTGCACATAGGAAATGGGAGCGCGAAGGATGATTTTGAGCACGACGAGCATTTTGAAAAGTTAATGTTAGATTTTTCCGATTTTTCAAATGTGGATTTATTTATAGTCGGGGATGGATTTGAACTGGTTGAAAGTAGTTCAAAATTAGATTTTGATTTGCTTAATTATGAAGAATCTATTCAAAGCGTTAGTTCTGATATTATAGAAGAAATTGAGGTAAAACATCCAAAAGTTTTTTCGAGCTTAAGAAAATTTGCTAAAAATGGTAATAGAATTTTCTATATAATTGGAAATCATGATTATTATATTTATAAAAATAAGGGTTTATTGGAAAAGCTTTTAGAGAAAATTCCAAATTTAACTATAAAGCCATATCACTATGACGAAACTTTAAAAATGTTGGTTATCCACGGTAATCAGTTTGATCCAGTAAATAAATTTGCCGTAGATAAAGCAACAGGAAAAATACTTCCACCACTTGGTGAATATATTGTCAGATATATGATAAAAAATTTTGATGAAAAGGTGTATGGTAAAGTACCAAGCGAAATTTTAAGAGATTATGATAACGTTCGACCTACTCTTGATTTATTTGATTGGTTTGAGATAGTTTCTAAGAAGTATGACTTAGGAATTGATCTTTTGAGATTTTGGATGGAAGAATTTTTAGGAATGATGAAAAGCCTTGAAGCAAAGAAATGGATGAAAACCAATTATCCTTTTTGGAGTAATTTTTCAAAAGTATTTTTGAACAATTTTGGAGGTATAAAGTTAGGTGAGATAATTGTAAGAGTAATAATGAATTTGAGAAAATTTAAAAGAACGGATTATTTGATAAAAAAGGCTAAAAAGGTATTAAAAGGCCAGATTAATTATGAAAAACATTTTATAGGGTATGACTATAGAAATGATATAGAAGAAGTCAATGGAGTTATTATGGGACACATTCACAAAAATACGTTTAATATTTTTAACGTTTCAAATAAGCCAAAGTATTATATAAATTGTGGCTCGTGGAAACCGGTTGTAGAGAAAATGCATGGCAAAAAATTTCAAAGAAGAAGTGAATTATTCTATGCCCTTTTGACAGTTAATGGTGATGTTGAAATTGTAACTTCGACTGTGAATGTTTTAAAAAAGCGGGAAGTGATATTTTGAAAATAGTTACTCCACATAGAACTCCTGATTTTGATGGTTTTGCGTCTGCATATGCATTTAAAAAAATAAATCCAGAATTTGAAATAGTAGTTAGTGGAAGATTTCAACAAAACCTTGAAGAATTTTTAAGATTATTTGAATTTAAATATTTAAGGGATGTGGAAATCAATGAAAATTTAAAAGAGCTTGTTCTTGTGGATACGGCAAGTTTAGATAGAATTGGAAGTAAGATTTTAGAAAAAATAACTGATTATACTAAGATAGTTGCGTATGATCATCATCCAAAATTGAAGTTAATAGATGAAAAAATAGAAGTAGATAGCTTTGAAATTGGGGCAATAACGAGTTATTTTGTTTTAAAAATAAAAGAAAATGGTATAGATATTTCTCCAGAGGAAGCGACTCTATTCTTAATTGCAATATATGAGGATACTGGTAATTTTTTGTATGATACAACAACTGTTGAAGATCTTGAAGCAGCAAAATTTTTGCTAGAAAATGGTGCAAGACTTGATTGGGTTCAGGAATTTATAAGTTTTGAGTTAAATAGTGAACAAAAAGAATTACTGCATTTGTTAAGTGAAAATGTTGAAACTTTTAATATATATGATTACAAAATTGCAATTGCCAAAGCAGAAATTGAAAAGTTTATCGGTGGATTAAATGTAATTACATATAAGCTCTGGGAATTTGAAGATTTAGAAACTTTAATAGTTGTAGTGAGAATGGGGAAAAAGGTCTTTTTGGTGGGGAGAACAAAAAACGATGATATTAGTATAAAGAAAATAATGCAATATTTTGGTGGCAATGGGCACGAAAAAGCTGGTTCTGCAACTCTTCAAAATGTTTCTTTAGATGAGGTAATTTATAAATTAAAAGATGTTCTTCCAAAATTTATAAATTTTTCTAAAAAGGCAAAAGATATAATGACATCACCTGTTAGGACAGTTTTTTCACATGAGAACATTGGGAAAGTATATGAAATGATGAATTTGACAGGACATGGAGGTTTCCCAATAATAGAAGGTAATAAATTAGTTGGTATTGTTACAAGAAAAGCAGTTGATAAGGCAATGAGGCATGGTTTTTCAGATCGTCCGGTAAAGTCTATAATGACAACTTCACTAGTTACTGTGCATGAAGATGATCCAGTTTTTAAAGTTAGAAAACTAATGCTTGAAAACGATGTTGGTAGGATACCTGTTTTAAGTAAAAATAATATTTTGGTTGGAATAATTACTCGATCAGATTTACTGAACCTTGATGAGAAAGAGTTAAAAAAAGAAAAAGAATCAACACTGAAATTTGAAGATGTTAAACATTTGATGGTTGATAGAATCCCTAGTCGGATATTAAATCTTTTAAGACTTATTGGAAGCTATGGAGAAGATAAAAAAATGCCTGTTTATGTAGTTGGAGGTTTTGTTAGGGATTTACTTTTAGGATTGGAAAATTATGATATAGATATTGTGGTTGAAGGAAACGGATTAGAATTTGCAAAGTATGCAAGCAAGCAGTTAGGAGCTAAGATGGTAGAACATGAAAAATTTTTGACAGCGTCGCTATTTTTTAAAGATGGTTTTAGGATTGATATAGCAACGGCTAGGACAGAATATTATGAAAAACCAGCTGATTTGCCGCAAGTAGATATTAGTACCATAAAGAAAGATTTATATCGTCGTGATTTTACTATTAATGCAATGGCTATAAAATTAAATACTAAAGAATTTGGGTTACTTTATGATTTTTTCGATTCAAGAAAAGATTTAAAAGAAGGTTTAATAAGAGTATTGCACAAATTAAGCTTTGTTGAAGATCCGACAAGAATAATTAGAGCTGTAAGATTTGAACAGAGATTTGGGTTTAAAATAGAAGAAGAAACATTGAGGATTTTACATGAAACACTCAATGGAGGTTTTCTTGAAAAAGTTAGTGGACAAAGGATAAGACAAGAGTTAGAAAAAATTCTAGGAGAAAGAGAGCCGTTAAATGCAATTAAAAGATTAGCGCAGCTAAAGATTTTAAAACATATATTTCCTAAAACCTATTTTACAAGTGTTATGGAAAAAAAGTTGGAAAATTTGTTTAATAACCTTAGGATTATAAGAGAATTATACAAAAAGGTTAATATTTTTTATTCATTACTGAGAATTTTGCTTGAATACTACGATATTGATACATTAAAACAGGTTATCAAAAAGTATGGTATTCCTAAAAAATTTATAGATGAGATAAAAGCAACAGAAACTAGATTACCTCCCCTTTTAAACATGATAAAATATAAAATAAGGTTTTCAGATATTTATAAAGTAATAGGTAAACCTTCAGCTGAGACAGCTGCTCATATAATGTCATATATTGACGAAGAGGATTCTAAAGAATATTTTGTAGAATATTTAAAAAGGGTTTTTTCAACAAAGCTTAGCATTTCAGGCAATTATTTAAAAGAAAAAATGAATGTGAAAAATTCTGTTGAAATTGGAAAAGTTATGAATGAGTTATATTGTAGAAAATTAGATAACCCATCAATTAATGAAGAAGGAGAATTAAAAAAAATATTGGAGGATGAAACATGAAAAAAATGTTAATTTTAGCCTTTTCCTTTATTTCGTATATTTTGTTTTCTTATACCATTGGTGTAGTAACTAGTTACAGTACAGAAACATATAATTTGCTTGTTGATGCAAGTAATCTTATAAATGAAGAGTATAGTGAATATAAGGATTATGTGAAATTTATTAATTCTTCATCAGATGTAACATGCGATTATTATGTAAATCTCTATTTAACTTATGATTCAACTAATAATTTATATAAGGCAACATACGAGGATTTTGATTATGTTGTCAGTAGTGTTTATTCTCCAAATGGTTATAAAAAATATAGTACTTTTTTAGAGGAAATAGTTTATTATCCTCTGGAAAAAATTTCAATAAATAAACTTAAAAAAAGAGATTTTGACAATTATTTAAGATTAACATTTTCCCCAGGAGTTGATGAATATGGAGATTTTAAAGATGGAAAATTTCTTTATATAACTGATAGATTAGGCGGGAATAGAAATTTAGCATATATTGATATTCAAAATGAGAAAATTAAACTTTTGCCTGTTTGGGGTAGCAGTGAGTACTATCCAAGGTTTTCACCGGATATGAAAATGGTACTATTTCAAGGTTCATTGCATGGAAACTGGAGCATCTATACTATGCCTTTTGGAGTTAATGATTATTCAAAAAAAATTAAAAAAATTTCTGGCAGTAATTTACCATCTTATACTCCTGTATGGTATGATAATAATAACGTTTTATATATACAAGATACTGAAAAAGGAAATGTAATGATAATGGCAAACATTTATAATGGTGAAAAGCAAGTTTTAGATGTTTATGGAGATATGGTTTTTACACCATTTGTTTATGATGGAGATATATATTATACCTCTTTAAATGGTGCAAATTTTGGTATATATAAATATGTTGATGGAGAAAATTTAAAAGTGGAAGATAGTTTTTATAACGAGCACGATCCAGTTATCTATAAAAACAAATTAATTTTCACATCTAATAGGGATGGAATATATAGGATTTGGATGAAAGATTTGGATACATCTAGTGTTACATGTTTAACTAGTGATATTAATTATGATGTATTTTATCCTACAGTAAGTGATGGCCTTTTATTCTTTTCAGTTTATAAAGATGGAAAAGAGCCAGATATTTTTGTTAAAAAATTAGATTTCTAAAATCAACTTTTTAATATTTTTATCCCAATCTCTGAATTTGTCTTTTGATATGATTTTTCCTTTTTTTGCCTTAGCAAGTGAAATAATCAATTCATCTGCTGGTGAATGAAAGTATACGTTTGGTAAATTAAATATACTATCATTTTTAAAGATGTATTTAGCATTTTTGTCAAAAACAATATAGAATGGAAAGTAAAACTTCTTGGTTTTTGAAAGAGATTCTAGAAGGTTATAAATGTTTTTTGTAGACGGTGGTATAGACCAAAAAGCAATATTATTGCCATCTAAAATTACAGGACTTATTGGTTTTGAAAAAAGCGCTCTTTTTAAATATGGATGAATTGATATTTTTTCTCTAACTTTTTGTTTTGAAATAGGATCAAGTTCATATATAATTTCTCTAAGCCAATTAATTCTATCTAAATTGTGAAAAGTAATTGAATTTATTTCAGAAATAACATCATTTAAAAAAGTTTCTTTATTAAGACTTTCGATAACATATAACTCGAGAAAATCTGATACCTTATATTTTTTTAGTAATTTATTTTTTTGTTCAAAATATTTTTTATTATAATTTTCAGATGTATCTGGAAATGGAAACTTTTTAGGGTTAGCCCAAAACAATATTTCACCAATTTCGTTTGGCTCTATGTTTATTTCTTTAAACATTTTTAGCCTAGATATTATGCTTCCGTTTCCATGCAATAGGTTTGAGGTATAAATGATAAAATAATTTATATTTGTTTTTTTTAATTTTTCTTTTAGGTTTTTATTTTCTAAGTTATTAATTAATATTTTGTAGTTGTTTGAATTCATATGTTTAATGCTTTTTAGAATATCAATAATTACTTTTCTTTTCCCTTTTAAAGTTGTAAGTCTTGAGAGATATTCTGGATCATAAATCAATCTTCAATAACCTCCAATTTATATTTTTCCCCAATTTTAAAGACGGCAATGTCTTTCGAAATATCTTTTCCCTTACTTTTAGCATGCAATATTAATTTTCTGTCTGTGATTATTATATTATAGGCATATCCTATAGGAATATTTTTGTAATAACCTACAAATTTTATATCGCTATTTTTATAATTGGCGATAATATTTTTCAGCAATCTTAAAATTTTTTCTTTCTTTACAGAAGGTGTAGGAAGAAATGTTATAGTATATATTGGAGAAATATAATTTTTATTAATTTTGACTTTGAACTTACTAGTTTTATTTATTTTTATATTCTTTATCAATATTTGTGTTTTAGTACAATAAGGAATGTTAAATGTTAAGATTTGATTTTTAACTTTAGGAAAGTTTTTAAAGGTTAATTCGTTTAGCTTTAAATTTTTCCCAGAAAACGCAATATCTTTTATTTGAATAATATTTTTTTCTATCACTTCATTTTTTACATTCGCTTTGTTTTCAAATCCTAACCTTAGAACCTTTGTTCTTAATGTTTTATCTAAGGTTTTTGTACTCAAAATTATCGAACTTTCGGAAGCATTTGCCGACAACTCAAGGTCAAGATTATTAACTTTTATAAATCCAAGTTCCATTTTTAATGTTTCTACAATATTTTTTATGATCCGCATACGTAATTCAACGCCTTTTCAAGTCTTGAAAAAGGTTCTGTAATATCTATTTTTTCTGATATATCAATTAAGATGCTTTTAACATTCTCCTTTAATGGTATTATTTTAAAATATCTATTATTTATTTCCAATGATTCTTCAGTTGGAGTTTTAAGCTCAGCTAAAAAAACTACATTCTCGAGTGATAATAGTTCTTGACTGTCAACAAATATAATTTCTGGTTTATTTTCAATTTTTTCAATTAGTGTTTTACCAATTATTTCTGTGCTAAGGTATTCTTCTAGCGAAGAACCATATATGATTTTTTGTATTGCTGTGGGGATAATTGGTTCTGTGTATTTAAATTCCACAGGGATTCCTTTATCATTGATTATTAATATTCCACCAATGTATTTATCTAATATTTTTTTTACAGAGAGATAACCGATCAAATTCTCACATCCAGTATATGATTATTTTCAGTTTTGATAATATCCTCTTTTGTTTTATTTTTCTTTCCTTCTTTATTATAAAATTGATTGTTCTTGTTTTCATTTTTTTCAGTAGAATTTTTGATTAAATTGCTTGATGTTTTTTCAACAACTTTTGGTGAACTTTGTTCTCGTTTTATTTTTTCTTTTAATTGATTTGCATTAATTTCTGATAAAACATTTGCATAATTTTGTAAATTACTAAAGTGAGCAGATTTTTCTACGCTTGCTCTTGTATAGATTGGATGTAATTCAATAGGGTCCATATTATTCCCCCCCTAAATATTTCTTTAACTTTGCTAATGTTTTAGCAAGTAATTGAGACACTCTGGATTCTGTGACGTTTAAAACTTTTCCGATTTCTTTTAGTGAAAGTTCATGCTCAAATCTAAGACTTAGTAGCAACTGCTCCTTATCGTCTAATTTTTTTATCGCCTCAATAAGTTGTTCTTTTAATAATTCGTTAATTGCATATGAATAAGGATTTTCATCTGAAGCAATTTTATCAATTAGCTCAGAATCATCGGAAATGTAGCTATCTAACATTAGAAGTTGTTTTCTAGTTAATTCATTGTAGGCACGTTTAACATTTTCAATAGGCAAATTAGTAATTTTAGCTATTTTTTCAAAATCTATATCATTACTGTCAGATTCCATATTTACAATTGCGTCTTCAACTAATTTTATATCATGCCTTAAATTTTTTGGCATCCAGTCGATTTTTCTAAGATAGTCATACATTGCTCCCTTTACACGGGTAAGCAGGTATGATCTTAATTTTGCTCCTTTTTTAGGGTCAAATTTTTCTATAGCTTGTAAAAACGCAACTAAACCTTCCTGTACCAAATCATCAACTTCCACATTGTGAGGAAGATTTCTTTTCAAATCGTATGCAATTTTTTTTATATACGGTAGATATTCTCTTACTAATGCTTCTTTATTTATCAAATTTCAATTACCTCCACGTTTTCACCAGTTTTAACTTTTCTTACCATTAATTTTCCAGTTTCTATATCATATTCAATACTTCTTGCACGATTCCCGCCTGTATCTTCGGAAACAATTCGAATTCCAAATTTTGAAAGCCATTTTTTGACAGCTTCCACATTTCTTTTTCCCACATCCATTGCTGATTTTTCAAACATAGAAGCACCACCAGCAATTTTAGCTTCAAATGTAGTTGCACCTAATTTTTTGAGTTCTTCAACTATTATTTTAATCCCAGTATCTGCATATTTTCCAGGTTTGTTAACGTCTTTTCCATCGCTATCAGGTAACATAACATGTACCATTGCACCGATCAATTTATTTTTGTCTCTTATACATACACCCACACATGATCCAAGACCTAACGTTACAAGAATTGTATTTTTATCACCAACGGCATAATCTCCTATACCAATAATTTTCTTTGACTTGATTGGCATTAATTCCACATCCCCAATTTTTTTAGTATTTTTTCCAATGATTCTTCATTTGGGAGTAAAAGCAGGTATCCTGTTAATTCTTTATCAATACCTTCAATTTTTATTGAGGTTTCAATTAACAGAATGTAATCTTCAGTTGTTGATACAGATAAGGATACCTCAGCCAAAACTGCACTAATCATATCAACGGCAAGCTCAGGTGGATCTGGGTTTATAAAAAAACTTGTAAATCCCGAAAGTGCTGTAACATATGAACCACACATTATATTTCCAATTTCTTTAAGCATTGAAGAGGAAAACTCATCAAGACTAGTAATATCTTCTAAACTATTTCCAGTCAATATTTTAGTTATTTCTTTTACTGTTTTAGAGTTCAGGATTAAAAGGATTTCACCTTCAACATCTTCTCTCATTTTCATTTTTATTGCACAAACTATTTCTTCAGGGTTTTCAAAGATAAAAGGAATTTGTGAAATAGGTACAACCTTTGTCGAAGGGACAGATATATCTACTTTTTTTCCAATCATGGTTGAAAGCGCGGTAGCAGCATTTCCAGAACCAATATTTCCTATTTCCTTTAAAAAATCAAGTTGAGAGTCATTTAATTTTTCAAGCATTATAATCCCTCCTATTTTTTTGCCTTAATTTCTTTTTGAAAAACAAACCTTACCATTTTATTTTCAAGTTGCCTAGGAACGTCTATGAACTGGGCTCCATATTGATATCCTTCTTCTGTTTTTTGATCTACTCTTACAATTTTTGCTTTTTGATTTTCTATTTGTAATTCATCATCGAGATTCAGAGTTACATATATTATGTCTCCTTCTTTTAATATTGTATTTGTAACAAATTTAATTCCACCAGCGCTAAAATCTTTTGTTAAAAATTGTATAGCTTCTGAATTTTCATCCAATGATTTTTTTAAAATTCCATATACATATAATGGGATTCTTTTGAATTTTCTTCTTTCTGTTTTTTTAACTTCAATAGGTGCAATCACAGGAAGCATGTAAAGATTATCTCTTTTTATAACACCCAGGGAAACAGTTGTAAATGAAAACATAGAACTTTTATCAAATATTTTGACATTCATTCTTACACCTTTTGGAATAGGAATCATCCTGCCTTTATATGTAGGTATAGACAAGTAAATTATTTTTTTTGAAAGTTCCATATCGGCAATGGATGTTTTATAAGTACCTTCTAATTCTTTTACCATTGTAATTTCAACAACTCCAGGAAGGCCAATTTTTAATGCCTTTTCAACAGGAATATTTGTTACATATGATGCCATTGGCTGCACCCTTTCTAAATATTTAGTATGTTATTCCATAAGTTTAAAGATTCATTGGAGACTTTACATCCAATTCTATATATTTCTTCTTCATATATTCTCCACATAGGAATAATATTAATTTTTTTATCATCGATTGTTATTTCATAATTTGATTTTAATTCCATTTCTTTTTCTGAAAAAATTTGCATTCCAGATTTTGAGACATCAATTATAAGTAATTTGTTATTGGAAAAAATAGCTCTTTTAAAATATGGATATCTTTTTTCTTTGCGCCTTTGAATTATTCCGACTTTTTCATGAGTTTTTAAAAAATATCTTTTTTCTTTAATATCAAATACTTCACCAACAATAAGTAATAGAGCTTCTTTTACTGGAATATTTAATTGCAAGGTTTTTCCAATATTGAACAGATCATTGCTTTCTATTTCAACAATTCCAGTTTTTTGGATATTAATTAGTCTTACTTGATAATCATTTTTATTATGATCCTTTGCTAATAAATATATACCACTCAAGTTTTTATTTATAAATTCAATAATGGTCATTCATGCTCACTCCTGAAAAAAGAGAGAATTTTGTCTAATATGTTTTCTTTGTATGAAATATCTTTTTTTGTTAAAATAGACGCAATTCTGTATAGGGCAAAAGTTGGTTGTATTTTAGGGTGATCAATGACAAAAGGTTTTCTATTAAAAACACTTTTTTCTACAAGATTATGTCTTTTGATAATTGTAAGTGATCCCATTTTTTCTCCTGTAAACTTTTCTAAAACCGATGAAAAACGTTTAAGATTTTCAAGAGATTCGTTATAATTTTCAACGTTATTTCCAACTAAGTGTATGTTAGAAGATGGGACACCTTTGTGTATTAAAATTTTAACAAAAGTATATGAGTTTACAAGAGAAGTAGGATGTGTAGTAGTGATTGTAATAGTGTGTGTAGCACTATTAAAAAACGGAGCGTAGTTGTTATTATAACCAGGTGGAAGATCTATGAGTGTAAAATCGTAATCTTTTGCAATTTGTGCAAATTTTATGTAAAAGTTTTTAGTATTTTCTGGATTAAAGTTGAAAATTGATTCAATGTCACTTCCTACACTTACAAGATCTACACCATATTCTGTTGAACAGATTACATCTTCCCTTTCACATTTATTTAGTAATAGATCGTTTATAGAATATTGTGGATGCACATTTAAAAGAACATCAGAATTTGTAAAACCAACGTCTAAATCAAATATTAATACTTTATACCCTAACTGTTTTAAAACAATAGCTAGGTTTACTGTAATTAATGTTTTTCCAACTCCACCTTTTCCACTACCAATTAAAACAACATTTTCAAGATTAATCAAATTGCTTGCTTGATTTAACATAATTTAGCACCTCTCTGGACAAGATTATAGAGAGTTCTTTGTTGTTTGCTTCCATAATATCATCGGGAACTCTTTGGCCATTTGTAACAAAGATTATTGGACTGTTTATATAATGACCTATATTCAAGAAATGTCCTAAAGAAGATGTTTCATCCATTTTTGTTAAAATTACGTGTGTTGGAGAAACTGTCGAAAATTTTTTAGTAATTAATTCTACATCATTACTTCTATACTGCATCCCTACAACTAAAAAAATAAAGTCTGGGTTTATAATTTCTGACATTGCTTTAATTTCATTCATTTGTAGATCATTTTTTTGGCTTCTTCCTGCTGTATCTATAAAAACAAGGTCAAAATCAGACATTGCTTCAAGCTCAATTTTTGCTTCTTTTGGAGTATATGCTACTCTCATTGGAATATCCATCAGTGTTGCATAGGTTTTTAATTGTTCAGTTGCGGCTATCCTATATGTATCTAAAGTAAGTATTCCAACTTTTTTGTGGTTATTAATTGACATTTTTGCCGCAAGCTTTGCAAGTGTTGTAGTTTTTCCAACACCTGTTGGACCAACAAACATTACCTTTCCAGTTAAATCTGGAACTTCAGTTTTTATAAATGGCAAAAAAACTTCAGATAGTACAAACCTACTATTTTCGTCATTGAAGTCTATACTTCCATATTTTATTTTTATATATTCAATAATTTTTTCGATGATTTCAAAATTAACATCATGAAATGACAAAGATTTTCTTAGATCTTTACTCCATTCGGGTTCATTGTCCGGCTTTTGGCTGGAAACCATCGTTTTTAGTTCATACATCATTTTTTTAATTTCGGATAGTTCAGAACTAGAAGTTGTAGTTTTAGAATTTTTTGATAATAATTCTTGTAACTGATATATTTGTTTATTTTCATTTTGTTTTTGTTTTTCTACTTCTTTTTCTTCAACAGCAGCAGTAACTTCCAAGAAAGTTTTAGCCCCTATACCTAAAAAACCACCTTTTTTAATTTTTCTTGTTCCTAAAATTACTGCATCTTTTCCAAGCTCAATTTTAATTTTCTCAAGTGCTTCTTTTATATCTTTTACAACATATTTTTTCACTATCATAACCTAACCACTCCTTCGATTTGCATAGAAACATTTTCAGGTATTTCATCATATGATATTATAAAAACACCTGGAATAAATTTTAAAAGTAAATCTGATATAAGTGGCCTTAATGTTGATGAGCAGATTAATACAGGATTATAACCTTTTTTCATAATATTTTCTAGAGAGTTAGAAATTGACTCAATTAATTCTCTCATTATTTCTGGATTTAGATCAAGATATCTTTCCGTATCACTTTCTCTTACAAGATTTACCAAATTTTTTTCAAGCTCATTATCAATAGCAACTGCATGTAAAATTCCATCTGGTGATATTAAAGGAGTAATAATTTGTCTTTTCATAGCCTTTCTTACTTTTTCTGTCAAATAAATTACATCTTTTGTTTGTTCACCATATTCTAATAAAGTTTCAAATATTAAAGAAAGATTTCTTATAGGAATACCTTCTTTTAATAATCTCTGAAGAACTTTTTTTACATCAGATGGTTTTAATACATTAAACAGATCATCTACAAGCTTTTCAAATTTACTTCTTAAGCCTTCAACAAGTAGTTCAAATTCTCTTGTGCCTAGTAATTCATGAGCGTTTCTTTTTAGTACTTCTGTTAAATGTGTTGCAAAAACTGTTGGAGGATCAACAACGGTATACCCTAATCTACTAGCTTCTTCTTTTTTACTTTCATCAATCCAAAATGCTTGGAGTCCAAAAGCGGGCTCTTTTGTTTCGATTCCTGGTATTTTTTCAGTAACTGTTCCTGGATTGATTGCAAGTAATCTATTAGGCATTAATTCATATTTTGCAACTTCTGCTCCTCTGATAAATATAGCATATTCGTTTGATTTTAGTAAGACACTGTCACGTACCCTTATTGGCGATATTACTAATCCTAATTCATATGCAATTTGTTTTCTTACCATTGTTACCCTTTCTAATAAATCTCCACCTTGAGATGTATCAGCAAGAGGTATAAGACCATATCCAATTTCAACTTCTACAGTATCAGTTTGCAAAATTTCTGATACTTCCTGTGGAGTAGTTAAAATAGGTCCACTTGGTGCTTGAGCTGTTGGAATTTCAGCACTACCACCAACGCTTTCAAGTTGAGGTTCTGTTGTGCTTTTAATTAAGAAACCGGTGATCATAAATAATGTTCCTAAAACTGCAGCAGAAAAAGGAATAGGAGTAAAGATTCCAAGGAATATAAGGATAAATCCTGTTAGGATTATTACCTTTTTTTCGCCGCTTAATTCTCTTACTAATTCATTTCCAAGATTATCTTCTGAAGCTGCCCTTGATACTAATATACCAGTTGCAGTAGAAACCATTAAAGCAGGAATTTGGGTTACAAGTCCATCACCTACTGTAAATAGAGTAAATGTTTGAGCAGCTTCAGATACAGTCATTTTGTGGGTCAATATTCCTATAATTAAGCCACCAATTATATTTACAAGAACTATTATTATACTAGCTATTGCGTCACCTCTAACAAATTTCGAAGCACCATCCATTGCTCCATAAAAATCAGCTTCTCTTCTTATTTCTTCACGTCTTTTTCTTGCTTCATCTTCTGTAATTAAACCTGCGTTTAAATCTGCATCAACACTCATTTGCTTTCCAGGCATTGCATCAAGTGTAAACCTTGCTGCAACTTCTGCAATTCTTTCTGAACCTCTAGTAATTACTATAAATTGAATTATGACAAGTATTAAAAATACTACGAGACCAACGACATAATTACCGCCAACGACAAAGTCACCAAAAGCTCTGATAACTTTACCAGAAAATTTTGGGCCTTGAAGTAATATTAATCTTGTAGAAGCTACATTTAATCCAAGCCTGAACAATGTTATAACTAACAATATTGTAGGGAACGAAGAAAGTTCGAGTGCTTTTCTAATATACATTGTTGAAAAAAGGATTATTAGTGAAAGAGAAAGATTTAAAAGTTGAAAAAAGTCTAATAAAAAACCAGGAATTGGAAGAATCATTAATAAAACAATAGCAGCAATCATTATTGCTACAATTATATCAGTGCCTTTTGCCATTTAATCACCTCTGAAAAAATATGTCATATTTATTTTACCATAAATTCTATAAATATGATAAAGAGATATTTTTTATATTAACAACATATTTTTTTACTTGTCAGAGAAAAGTTACAAAAATTCTGCTTGACAATTGAAATGTTTTTTGATATGATAATTATCGGTTGCTCACGAAGTTGAAAAGGAAATAAGGAGGAAATCTTGAAGTAATAAGCCCCCATCGTCTAGCGGTCTAGGACACTGGCCTTTCAAGCCAGAGGCACGGGTTCGAATCCCGTTGGGGGCGCCAGTAGGTTGGGGTGCGTAGCTCAGTGGGAGAGCGCCTGCCTTACAAGCAGGAGGTCGTAGGTTCAAGTCCTGCCGCACCCACCATGAGTTCTTAAAGGTGGCGAGGTAGCTCAGTTGGTAGAGCAGTGGACTGAAAATCCACGTGTCGACGGTTCGATTCCGTCCCTCGCCACCAGTTTGATTTATTTTTTGGAGATTGATTAAAAATTAATTTTTAAGTCAAAAAGCCCCGAATATGGGGCTTTTGTTTGTTTATAAAAAGTTTTTTTGAAATACAAATTTTACCATATTCCTTTAAGAATTTTTTGTCTTTGTTCTTCAGAAAATTTTTCAATGGCATATCTTAGCATTGTTCTTGGCATTTTTTTATAGTATTTTTTTAAAAATTCTTCTTCAACTTTTTTATCTCTCTTTCCGATTTCACGTAGCATCCATCCAACAGCTTTATGGATTAAGTCATGTTTATGATTTAATAGCAATTTACTTATTTTTAAAGTATCTTTAAAATCGTTTTCTTTGATAAAATAGAATGTTGTTAAAATTGCAATTCTTTGTTTCCATAAATTATCTGATTTTGCAAGCTCAAATAGTATACTTCTATCTTTATTTTCTAAGTAAGGTCCTAATAAATATGGGGCGGAAGAATCAACTAAGTCCCAATTATTTACTCTATCTAAATTTCTTAAATATATATTTATCACTTCTTCTTTTTTGTTTTTATAATTAAGGATTAAAATAAATAATGCAGTTAATCTGTGCTCATGATATTTTGATTGCAAAAGCTTTTCTACATCTTCTAAAGGTAAATTTTTATATTTTTTTGCTATTTTTCTTTGTATAGGTACAGTTAAACCTAAAAATTTATCACCTTCACTATACCCACCAGGAAAAGCTTTAAAGAATTTATAACTAGCTTTGGCTTTCTTTTCGTTAGAATTATTTTCCAATTCTTTAATGATTTCTTCTAACATAATTTTCACATCCTAAATTTTTCTCCGTTTTCATTTATTTTATTATAACATATTAAGAATTAAAATAGATTTTGAGGGAAAGTTTCAATAATTTAGTTTATCCTTTTTGTTTGAAAGAATTAAAATAAATTACACCCTGACCAATGTAAAAATTATTTGTCAATCAATCTAATCATTTTAGGATGAGCAGAGAGTGTGTCTATTAACATTGTTAACTGCTGCCCTAGTAACATATGTGTAATCTGTGCCTTTAGCTTCCTTTCATTCATCCCGCTCATCTTTATCCTCCGCTTCAGCTTTTTCTATATAACATTCTATTTCCCACCTTTGCTATATATCAATCTATTTATTTTTCTTTCCCTGGGGGAATTCAAAAAATGTGTAAACTAGAGATAGGAGGTGAATAGTATGCCAAGAAGAAAAAAGACAAGCATCCTTACCATGATATGTTCATACAACTTGCTTAGTACATAAGAGAACAAAAAGAAGCAGGTAATTTCTCTCTTACTTCCTTACTTCAGAAAATAATTAACGCTGCCGCAGAAGATGAAAGAGATATATTTCTCCAACAGCATCCTGAAAACTATGCAAATGGTTTCTACAACAGATTTCTTAACCTAACAATGGACAGTCCCAAGATTCAGAATTGGAGTCTCCTTTCGTCTGGCTCTTTTTGTCAACGGATATTCCAGGTCGATGGTAAGAGCAACGCTTCAAACTCTGAATCTACCTTACCAGGAGGAAGCCATAGAGGATTTAACAGATCTCATATATGATCATCTCGATGCCTACAGAACTTCTCCACTTCCAGAAGAGCTTTTTGCAGTTTTCATAGATGCATACCACGGAAAGTTGAGAGATGAGAATGGTAAGGTTGTTGATGTGAGCATCTTCGTGGCTCTGGGAATAGATATGGAAGGGTACAAGCAGGGAAAAGAGAGCAAAGAATTTTGGATAGAAGTGTTCCAAGATATGCTAACACGAGGCATGAGCAAAGTGGCAATATTCGTTACAGATGATTTCAGAGGCATCACGTCGGTGGTAAAGAAACTTTTTCCCAATTCAGAACATCAGCTCTGCTGGGTGCATATGAAGAGGAATCTCAAGAGAGGATTCGGTGGGAAGGGATATTCACAAATGAGGAGGATACTGGACAAGGTCAGGTAAGCTCGACGAAAGAAGAGGGAAGTGGATATTGGAAGGAGTTCGTGAAGCTGGTCAAGGAGAAAAATGAGGTGATGGGGAGAAGGTACGAGGAAAAGGAGGAAAGCTACCTGGCGTTTCTTGGCTACTCTGTGGAGATAAGGAAACACATCTACACAACGAATCCTGTAGAAAGTGTTAAAACAGGGCTTGAAGGGATAAGGAAGGATTGGGTGGATACTTTCCAATTTAGTAACCTGAACGATGTATGGATGAGGAAACCAATTCCTACAGTGAGAGGAAATCTGTACAGACTGAGGCAAATAATGAGAATGAAGTTTGGCTTTGAGGAGATGATATAATATGACTGTATCCGTTTACACATTTTTCTGGGTAAGTCACTCCATAAATTCTTTCCCTTTATTTCCCGTAGGTCTTACATATAGTCTCACATTTTCTTTCATTTTTTCAACAAACTGCCATTGCCAGTACCCTCTATCTGCTAAGAGTATCGAACGTTCTATATTCTTTAGCATAACTTCTGCATGTTCTAGCTCTTTGTTATTTCATTTCTCAAAATTTAATAAAACTTTATACTTTGGAAGAAATTTAAAAAGCCCCATTAAAATGGGGCTTAATAAGTTAAGCTTTATTATTGAATTTTAATTTTAAAAGCTACTAACACTACTTATAAATATACTCTTAAACCACTCATTACTTTCCCATTTATATTGAATTCCTGCAACGAAATTATTACCAATTAATGGGTAAGAAAGTCTTAAAATTGCTTCTGTATTTTCATCTAATAATTTTCCACCTTCAAATGGTGAATCATCAAAATATGTACCGTCAATGATAAGTCCTGAGAAGTTACCTAGTTCTGGAAGAATAACTCTTACATTTCCTTCGGCAACTGGTGTACTTTCTTCGAGTAAACCATAAACATAAAATTCCCCAGTTATATAAGGTTCAAAATCAATATCAGCACCTGCAAAATATCCTAAAGTGTTATTTGTTGATGACATACTTGGTAAATTGCTGTTAAATTTAAGCAATGAATATTTTTTGTTAAACAAAAACGGAATATAACCATTCATTGTGTAATATATTCCACCCATTGGATTTATTAATCCTAAATCTGCAAACACTCCAGCAAAGAGCCCTTTTGAAATTTTTTGAAAGCTTTCATCTGATTGAGCAGCTATTTCCCCGCCTATTTTAATGGAATTTAAAATAGGAATGTAAGTAGCAATTCCTCCACCGTATTTTACTGGTGTTGAAGAATCTTCAGTATAACTTACAGTTGCATCAACATCTGTAATCAGGTAAGATTCAATTTTTAATAGAGAACTTAAGTTGTAACCTAAACTTGCCATATATATACTATCTGATCTTGAAAATTCAAATGGAATATATTTTGATATTTCATACGGTAAATGTGTATATACTGAGAAATTCGAAAATTTTAGTGTTATATCGAATGCTCTAGTGTTAGGGTTAACATACTTTCTTACATTGAATCCCATAGCTAAGGTAATAGGTTTTACTTTTCTATACTTAAATTCGAATAAGTCAGTGTTTAAGGCAAAAGTATTTATGACAAATGCATTCAAAATGTTTGTACTTGGTGTGGAGCTAGGAATACCATAATACATTTGTCCATAAACAACATCAGTAGAATAACTGGTGAAACCTATTCCAATGGTGACTGGCCCTATTGAAAATTCTGGTGAAAGTTCATAAACAAAAAACTTTTCATTGTTTCTTTCAATAGTTCCAATGTTAATGTATGTTTGTGAAATAGCAATCAACGATAAAAGTAAAACAAATATAACTAATAATTTTTTGATTTTCATAAATTCACCTCCCTTAATAATTATACCATACTTTTTATGATATAATTTTTATGTTCTAGGGGGGATTAAATGTTTGATTTTAAAGAAATGATAACTTCTGAATTATTTAAATCTTTAATAAAAGTTTTTACTAAGCTTGAAGATTATGAAATGACTATTGAAAATAATAAATTAGTTATTTCCTCTTCGAGTATTCCTATAAATATTTTAAGTTCCAACAGTAAAGTAAGTATTCTTGACAGCAAAGGAGAAAAAATTGATATTAATAAATCCCCGGCTGTTATTGAGTCAGGCAAAATTATTTTTAATGATTTAGATGAAAAAATTCTTGAAAAGCTCAAATATTTTATTAAAGATCTTTCAAATGAAAAAGTTATTGAATCTAACTTTGAAGGTGAGGTAATCGAGAGAAATGAGAGATCAAAAATTTATGTAAAGGGGATTTTAGTTGCAGAGGAAGATAATTTGCTGTATAGTTATAATATAAAAAATCCTACAAAAAATATGATAAAGAAATTAGAGAATCTAGACTTACCATTTAAAAAAACTGCGTTTGTATACAAGCTAAAAAATATACTTTTACTTTGTGAAAATACTGAAATTGCAATGAAACTTGCAAACGAGATTATTAATTCTACAAATATACATGATGAAATTAGATGGAAAGATGTTCAAATTCATGCCCTAAAATTATTAAATGCTTTAAATAACTATTTATTTATTACTAAAAAAGAAAAAATCCAATACAATCATTTGCTGGAAAATGCAAGAAAATCTGGGTATAAAATTATAGAAATTCCTGAAGAAATAAAAGAAGAACTTTTTAATGAAAGAGATATTCTTGGAAATAGGATCAATACTATACAAAATTATTTTGAAAAATATTCTAAAAATTTTGTTTTTAAAATAATAGATGAGAAAAAACTTTCTGAAAAAGAAAAAGAAAATTTTCAAAGCATGAAGAAATTTCTTTCTACAATAGATAAAGATATAAATGTTTTAATATCTACTAACATGCTGGAAAGGATTGATTCAAAAAGCTTTTATTATATCAAAGATAACATTATCTATTTAAAAAGAGATGTATTAAACAGTTTTGATTTTACATTAAAAGTAGTGATAGAAGCTATCAGTAAAATTCTGTATCCATCTTATTCTACTAAAGATGCTATACTAAATTTATTCGTAAAACATTTGGTGGAAACAGCATTAAAAGAAAAGCATGTTTCAAAAGTTGAATCTAAAAATTCTTTTTTTAGCAATTTTATAAATAGACTAAGGAAAAAAAGCGGTGATTGAAAATGGATGATAAATTTTTAATTCTAATATACTTTATTTTATTTTTGATATTAATAAAGTTTTCTCCGTTTGTATTTGGAGCAGTTATAATAGGATTTTATTTTTCTATCGTTATAGATGTTCCAGCAAAGTTATTATCAAAGAAGTTAAATAAACTTCTTTCTAAAGTGATTTCATATACTTTAATGTTATCTTTAATTTTTTATTCATTTATAACATTTATACCAGTTATATTGGAAGAAGGGAAAAAGATATTTTCTGAACTTTCAAAAATTTCTATAAATGGAAATCCACAACTACCTTCCTGGATACTTGACTTTTTGAATAATTCTAATAAACAAATTTCAAATTTTGCTTTAAATGTATTGAATCAATTATTTTCTTACACTCCATCTATCATAACAATGGGAATACTTATAATAGTCACAACACTTGCTGTTTCTAATTTAAAAGCATATTTGAGGAAAAATTTAAAAAGTTTTTTTGTGTATGATCCAGAAAAAGGATATAACTTTTTTAGAAGTTTCTACAAGGATTTTGAAAGGTTTGTAAGTGGTCAAGTATTGGTTGCTTTATTTGTAGGGATATCTGTAGGATTTCTTTGTTTTGTTTTTGGAATAAAAGGTGCCCTTTTTTTGGGTATTTTATCTTTTATAACTGATTTTATACCATTTCTTGGTGTAATAATTGTTTCAATACCGATGTTAATGCTAGGTTGGACATCAAAAGGATTTACAGGTATAGTTTTAGGAATTATAATATTGGTAATTGTAAATCAGCTTGAAAGTTGGTTTTTTGCACCAAAAATTCAAAGTAGCAATTTAAAGATTCATTGGTTTGTTCTCATAATTAGCCTTTTAATATTCAATGACTTTTTCGGGTTTATAGGAATATTAATTGCTATACCAACGATATTATTCATAAAGAAATTCTGGAAATATTATATATTAGGAGGTAGCTATGGCGACAACAGGGGGAAAGTTTGAGAAATTAATTAATATAATGAAGCAATTAAGAGGTCCCAATGGATGTGATTGGGACAAAAAACAGACTCACGATTCATTGATACCTTATCTAATTGAAGAAGCATATGAGTTAATTGAAGAAATAAAAAATAAAAATTATGATAATCTCAAGGAGGAACTTGGTGATATATTACTTCAGGTTATCTTTCATGCACAGATTGCAAGTGAAGAAGGAAAATTTTCGATTGATGATGTTATCGATGCAATATCAGAAAAGTTGATAAGGAGACATCCGCATGTGTTTGGAAATGAGAAAGATTTTTCTTACATAAGATGGGAAAAAATAAAAGCTCAAGAGAAGGGAGAAAACGATTTTTCAAGAATAGGTAAAATAAATTATTCATTGCCTGCCTTATCACTTTCAAGGAGAATTCAAGAAAATGCTGCTAATGTAGGATTTGACTGGGATAATATTGAAGATGTTTATTCAAAAGTTTATGAAGAAATTGATGAATTGAAAAATGCAAAAAATGGTGAAGAAGCCGAAGACGAGTTAGGTGATCTACTCTTTGCAATTGTGAATTTATCTAGATTTTTAAAGATTGATCCAGAAGTTGCTTTGAGAAAAGCCACTGAAAAGTTTGTAAAAAGATTTAAAAAAATGGAAAAATTGATCGAAAAAGATGGTAAAAAATTTGAAGATCTTTCACTTGATGAACTGAACAAGTACTGGGAGGAGTCAAAAGAATGAAAGTGTATGGAAGAAATATTCTAAAAGAAATTCTTGAAACAAATACTAAAGTTAGAATGATCTACTTTTCGGATACTAACTCTGGAGAATTAACGGATCTAATTGAGGAAGTAAAAAAAAGAAAATTACCTTTTACAATTGCAAATAAGAAAGTTCTGCAAAGGTTAAGTAATACGGAAAAGCATCAAGGCGTTGTTATTGATATTGGAGAATTTGAATATAAAGATGAAGGTATTATTGAAAGTTTAGAAAAACCCTTTTTAGTAATTTTAGATCAAATACAAGATCCTCATAATTTCGGGGCAATAATAAGAACAGCAGTTGCAAGTGGTGCAAATGCAATAATAATACCTAAAAAGAATTCTGCTCAAGTTACTCCAACTGTGGTTAAAGTTTCAGTAGGAACAATTTTTAAAATTAATATAATAAAAACGACCAATATTGCACGTTTCATAAAAAATATCAAAGAAATGGGGATATGGGTATACGGTGCAGATACTAATGGAAAAGTTTATTATAAAACAGATTTAAGGAAACCGGTAGCTATTGTTTTAGGAAATGAAGGCTCTGGAATTAGGCCAAACGTAAAAGAAAAATGTGATGGTTTAATAACAATTCCTATGAAAAATAGTGTAGAATCACTGAACGTTTCGGTTAGTGCCGGTATATTACTTTATGAGGTGATGAGGCAAAATGAAAATTTTAGTAGTTGAAGATGATGATAAGCTAAGAAGGTTACTTGAACTTGAATTTAAGCATGAAAAATGTACAGTAAAAACTTGTGAATATGGTGAAGATGCTATAATTGAATATCAAGAGTTTAAACCTGATGTTGTTGTATTAGATATTATGCTTCCCGATATAGATGGAACTGAAGTAGCAAAAAAAATAAGAAAGCTAGATCCATCAGCAGGGATTATAATGTTAACTGCGTTGTCAGAAAAAAAGAATAAACTTGAAGGTTTTGAAAGTGGTGCAGATGATTATGTAGTAAAACCTTTTGACTTTGAAGAATTATTTGCGAGAGTAAAAGCGATTGCAAGAAGAAAAAATATAACTTTGAATGATGAAATTAAAATTAAGGATCTAATAATAAACATCTCAAAGAGGGAGGTTAAATTTAAGAGTAAGCCTATCAATCTTTCAAAAACTGAATTTGAATTGCTAGCTTATCTAGTAAAAAATGCTGGAAGGGTTGTATCAAAAGAGGAAATATTAAATGCCGTGTGGGGGATTTCCTATGAAGGTTCAGAAAACACTGTTGAGGTATATGTAAACTATTTAAGAAAAAAGTTATCCTCAGACATAATTAAAACGGTCAGGGGAATTGGATATACTATATCATAATTGTTATTTGGAGGTGATTAAATGTTCTTTTTTGATCCAACATTCATTATACTTATACCTGGGTTATTACTAGCTTTCATAGCACAAGCCTACGTTCAAGAAAGATTTTCAAGATATTCGAAAATCCCATCATCATTAAATATGACAGGAGCTCAACTAGCAAAGTACATGCTTGAATCAGCTGGATTATACAACGTAAAAATTGAGAAAATTCCGGGGCATTTGACAGACCATTATGATCCAAGAACTAAGGTTGTCAGGTTATCTGATGCAACATATAATTCAAACTCTATTGCTGCTCTTGGAGTGGTAGCCCACGAAATCGGACATGCTATTCAACATGCTAGACATTATGTACCTTTGGTAATCCGTACTGGAATTGCTCCAGTTGTATCTTTTGCATCTAATTTATCTTGGATATTATTTATTGCAGGTTTTATATTTATGAACATTGCTTTGATTAGGATCGGTGTGTTATTATTTTCTCTTGCTGTGATATTTTCCTTAATAACACTTCCGGTTGAATTTGATGCAAGTAATCGTGCAGTAAAAATCCTACGTACAAATCTTATGATGTCACCAAATGAACTTGAAGGTGTTAAAAAAGTTTTAGGGGCTGCCGCAATGACATATGTTGCTGGAACATTGATGGCATTTTTGCAATTACTTAGAATGATTTTAATAGCAGGTTTTTTGGGAGGAAACAGAGATTGAATGATCTAATAATAGCGTACCGGCTTTTGAGGAAAAAATTTAGAAAAGGAATATTCTCATCTGAATTCTATCAGGCTTTCTCCTATGTGGAGGAGAAAGCTTTTTTTAAGAATTTAATTTTTGGAGTTTTGAGAAAGCAGGAATATCTTGACTGGATAATTGATTCATTCTTAAAAAAGCGTGATATTCCCCCTTCTATAAGAACCATTTTAAGAATTGGGGCATATCAACTTATTTTTACTAACAAGCCTTCTTATTCTGTAGTTAATAACTGTGTGGAATTGGTTGAGAAAAAATCGTTTAGAGGATTAGTAAATGCTGTCTTAAGAAAAATTGCAAAAACTGGGTATATTGAACCTAAAGAATTATATCTTAAATATTCACATCCAAAATGGTTGATTGAATACTGGAAAACATTTCTTCCAAATGATTATCTTTTAAAAATGTTAGAATATAATCAAAAGCCATTAAAAACTACAGCAAGGGTAAATATGAGAAAAATAAATAGGAAGAATTTAGAATTGGAAAATATAACATTTACTCCTCATTCACCTGTAGGTATTATTTTTGAAAGATTTGAAACTAACCCTTGGAAATTAGAAGAATATAAAAATGGATACATAACATTTCAAAGTGAATCTTCACAAATTATCCCCTTATTAGTGAATTATGAAAATGAAGAAAATGTTCTTGATGCTTGTGCTGCGCCTGGTGGAAAAGCAACACATATTTTAGAAATTAGCAATGTTAATTTATACGTAAATGATTATGAAAAGTCTAAAATTAGTATTCTTGAGGAGCAATTTGAAAGATTGGGGCTTTTTCCTAAAAAAATAATGTGCAAAGATGCTTCGAAATTAAAGTTAGATAATTTATTTGATAAAATCTTTGTTGATGCCCCATGTACAAGTCTTGGTACAGGTAGAAGAAATCCCGAAGTATTGAGACGTCAATCCAAAAATAACATTTTAGAACTTTCGAAACTACAAAAAAAGATTGTTTCAAACCTTTGGAAATATCTAAATAAATTTGGTCTTTTGATTTATTCAACTTGTACCGTTACTTACGAAGAAAACACACAAGTAGTTAAAGAATTTTCACGTTATGCAGAATTTGTTGATATAAGAGAAAAATTAGAAAGATTCAATATAAAATATATTTGGGATGGATATGGCGCTTTATTTTATCCTGACGAAACTTTAACACCATTCTATGTTTCAATATTAAGAAAGATAAAGGAGTGATTAAATGATTAACAAAAAGAAATTAGAAAGCTTTTTAAATTCTAGTAGTTATAAACCAATGATACAAAAAGAAATTTATAATGCCTTGAAAATTAAAACTAAAGAAGAAAAGAAAATTGTTAGGAAATTGCTTAAAGAATTACAAAATGAAGGAAAAATATATAAAGACTCTAAAGGAAGATACAAAGTTATAGGAAAAAATATGATTGTCGGAACAATTGAATTCACTAGGAATGGAACTATGGCTTTTGTTTGGACTGAAAACGGGGAAGAGATTGCAGTTCCATCCGAAAAAGCAGGAAGAGCCATTCATAAAGATAAGGTTGTTGTAGAAATTACAGGAAAATGGTATGACATACCAGAAGGAAGAGTTGTAAAAATTTTAGATCACGGTTTAAAAAAAGTTGTTGGAACTTTTCAGCCAATTGGTAGGGCTGCTTTTATAATTCCAGATGATCCGAAAATTCAATATGATTTTTACGTTCCTATTGAATTCTTCAATAATGCAAAACCAGGGGAAAAAGTTGTTGGAAAAATAATTAAGTATCCAACGCCAACTAAAAATCCCGTAGCAAAAATTATAGAAGTTTTAGGATATGCCGATGATCCGGCAACAGATTTTCCTACTGTAGTTGTTAAGCATGATCTTCCGCTTGAATTTCCAGATAAGGTATTAAAAGAAGCATCTAAAATTCCAGATAAAGTTTTAGAAAAAGACATTAGAAATAGAAAAGATTTCAGAAATGAAATTATAGTAACAATTGATGGACCTGATGCCAAAGATTTTGACGATGCAGTTAGTGTTAAAAAATTAAAAAATGGGAATTATTTACTTGGGGTACATATTGCTGATGTCTCTCATTACGTAAAAGAAGGAAGTGAATTAGATAAAGAAGCATTTAAAAGAGGAACGAGTGTTTATTTAATAGACAGAGTTCTTCCGATGCTTCCTTTTAAACTCTCCCATGGTATCTGTAGTCTAGTACAAGGTGAAGATAGGTTAGTTATGTCACTTGTTATGGAAATAGATAGAGAAGGAAACGTTGTAGATTTTGAAGTTGCACCTGGTGTAATTAGAAGCCATAGAAGACTAGTATATGACGATGTAAATGCTTTATTTAAAGGTGATAAAATAGCCTTTAATAAAATCGGTGATTTATATGATCAGCTTATTTTAATGAAAGAATTAAAAGATGTTCTAAGAAATGCAAGAAAAAGGCGTGGAGCGATTTTAGATATTGAAGGTGGAGAGGTAAAGATAATCCTAGATGAAAAGGGGAACACAATTGATATTATACCAAGAGAGAGGGGAGAAGCCGAGGTAATTATAGAAGAATTCATGATCAAGGCTAATGAGACAATTGCAGAATTATTCTATAATTTCGATCTGCCTTTTGTATACAGGATCCACGAAAAACCCGATCCAGATACTATAATTCAATTAAAAAATTATCTCTCTGCAATAGGTATTAGCTTTAAAGTTCCAAAAAAAATAACGTCAAAACTTTTACAAGAACTTTTAGAAAAGACTAAGGATCATCCTCTACGTGGAAGTATAGAAAGACTTCTGGTAAGATCTATGAAAAGGGCTGTATATTCTGCAAACAATATTGGGCATTTTGGCTTGGCGTCATATGCGTATACCCATTTTACATCTCCTATTAGAAGATACCCAGATCTTGTGGTTCATAGATTAATAAAGCAATTTTTATCAACGAATGGTAAGTTGACTAAAAAGGAAATTACAAAACTGAATGATAAACTATCAAAAATTGCGGTACATTCAAGTAAAAGAGAAAGAGTAGCAGATGAAGCAGAGTGGGATTATACAGCTTTGAAGAAAATCGATTATATATCAAGGCATATTGGTGAGACATTTGATGTAGTAGTCACTGCGGTAACAAAATTTGGATTATTTGTGGAAATCATAGATAAAAACATATCTGGATTAATTCATATTTCAACTTTGGATGATTACTTTGTCTATGACGATGAAAGAAGTATCTTAATTGGTTCACACACTGGGAAAGTATTCAAAATTGGTGATAAATTAAAAGCAAAAGTTGTAAATGCAAACAAAACAAGAATGCAAATTGACTTTGAAATAGCAAAAAGTGAGGCTTAAATAGCCTCACCTTTTATTTGCTAAATATTTTATACCTTTAACTATTAAAGCGATCGCTATTATAACTAAGACAACTGGAAAAACTATTGTTACAAGCCCCACAAATATTAATACGATTAATAAAGCTCCTAAAACTATAGATAAGATAGGAGATAAAAATGGGAAAAATATAATACCAAGTAGTACTAAAAATATTACTCCTAAAATTGCAAGAAAATTTATCATATTATCCCTCCTTTTTTGTATTACAAAAATATTTTACCATATAACAAAAAATTTGCAAATTTATCAAAAAATTTGAGGTGATGATATGGATAAGAAAAAAATTAAAGAGGAAATTGAAAAATTAAGGGAAGAAATTGAATATCACAATTACAGATATTATGTTCTTGCTGATCCTGTAATTAGTGATGAAGAATATGATAAACTTCTTAAAAGGCTTATAGAGTTAGAAAAAAAATATCCTGAGTTTTATTCTCCTACGTCGCCAACACAAAAAGTTGGAGGAAAAGTTCTTGACGGATTTAAAAAAGTTAAGCATTCGATTCCTATGTTAAGCTTGGATAATACGTATAACGAAGAAGAAATAAAGGAATTTGATGAAAGGATAAAAAAATTACTAGGGGTTAATGAAGTTGAATATGTTTGTGAATTAAAAATTGATGGTATTTCTGTAGCTTTAAGATATGAAAATGGCCAATTTGTTACTGCATTAAGTAGAGGAGATGGCATTGAAGGTGAAGATATATCCGAAAATGTAAAAAAGATAAAATCTATTCCACTAAGATTATTTAGAAATTTGACAATTGAAGTTAGAGGAGAAATTTTCATGCCAGTAAAAGAATTTGAAAAGTATAACAAAATTGCCGAAGAGGAAGGCTTACAACCCTTTGCAAATCCGAGGAATGCTACTGCTGGAACTATAAGGCAACTAGATTCTTCTATAGTTGCTAAAAGAAATCTTGATTCTTTTATTTATTATGTAGTAAACCCTGGAATTTATGGTTTAAAAACTCAATGGGAAGCTTTAAAATTTTTAAAAGAAGTAGGATTTAAAACTAATCCTTATTCAAGGTTATGTCACGATGTTGATTGTGTAATAGATTTTTGGAAAGAAATGACCAAGAAGAGAACACAATTAGATTATTGGATTGACGGACTTGTAATAAAAGTTAATAATTTTGAATATCAAAGAAAATTAGGTGAGACTACAAAATCTCCAAGATGGGCTATTGCTTTTAAATTTCCCTCTATCAAAGCTGAATCAAAAATTTTGGATATAGAACTTAATGTTGGAAGAACCGGAGTTATAACACCTGTAGCTATTTTAGAACCAATTAATTTGGAAGGTTCTATTGTTAAAAGAGCTTCTTTGCATAATTTTGATTACATAAAAGAAAAGGATATAA
Source organism: Thermosipho japonicus (assembly GCF_014201655.1). Classification (NCBI taxonomy): domain Bacteria; kingdom Thermotogati; phylum Thermotogota; class Thermotogae; order Thermotogales; family Fervidobacteriaceae; genus Thermosipho; species Thermosipho japonicus. Next base: position 83,138 of record NZ_JACHEX010000001.1, on the reverse strand, counting down.
GAATCGGAGATCACGTGTACGTAGAAAAAGCCGGTGGTATAATTCCTCAGATTGTAAGTGTTATAAAAGAAAAAAGGACGGGAAAAGAACTTGAAATTGAAGTTCCAAAATCATGTCCAATTTGTGGTGGAAAAGTGGGTAAAATTTCAGAAGAAGAAGTTGCTATACGATGTTTAAATCCTCATTGCCCCCAAAAATTAAAGAGACATCTTGAAATATTTGTTTCTAAATCTGCATTTAATATAAGTGGTTTGGGAGAAAAAATAGTTGAAAAGATAGTAGATGCAAGATTAATAAATGATGTAGCAGATATATTTTATCTTACCCCATTTGATCTTGCACAAATCAGTGGATTAGGTCAAAAATCTATTGCAAATATTTTAGAACAAATTGAAAAGGCAAAAAATACTCCGTTATATAGAGTTATTATTGGTCTTGGAATTCCACTTGTAGGTGAAAAAACTGCCAAAATATTAGCCGATAAATTCAAAAGTATTAAAGCGCTCTCTCAAGCTAGTTATGATGAGTTAACTTCTATTGAGGGAATTGGACCTGAAGTTGCAAAAAGTATTATTGAATACTTTAAAAATGAAAAGACAAGAGAAATAATTAGAAAATTAGAAAATGCAGGTGTAAAACTAGAACAGGAAAAAGAAACGAAAAAGTTTTCTAAGCTATCAGGTTTAACATTTGTAATAACCGGAAAGTTTAATTCTTTTAAAAGGGAAGAAATAAAAGAAATTATAGAAAAACTTGGTGGAAAAATTACTAATACTGTTTCTTCAAAAACTGATTATCTATTAGTTGGTGAAAAACCGGGTTCAAAATATCAAAAAGCATTGGAACTTGGTGTAAAAATTATAAATGAAGATGAATTTAAAAAAATGATCATTGATTAGCGTATTGCCATAATTTTTTTGAAAATTCATCCTCATAAATGGGGATGAATTTTTTATTACCTGGTATATAGATCAATATGGTATGAATTTCATAAAAATTACCTCGATTTCTTCTAAAAACCAGATATTCTAATGAACTGTTTAAAATTTTTATAATTTTTAGCGAGACTTTGCTTATGCTTCCATAATTTATTTTAACATTTCCATTGTAGGTTCCTATCTTTACACCAAAAAAGTCTATCATTTTTAAAGCTGCATCAATTCTTGCCTTGTTAAGAGAATCTTCAATATCAACTCCGCCGCTTTGAGAAACACCCTCAAAATAAATCAAATTTTTTTGATTACCTATTAGATAACCAAAGTTAGTATTTACACTAATTATTTCATCATTATCTTGAAGGCAATACTTATCAATTCCTATTGATATACAATTATTATCTCTTTCATAGTTGCAGCCCCAAAAAAACAAAAACATCGCTAAAAGTAATGTATAAATTATCGCTCTTTTCATAATATTACCACCCTAAATTTTAATCTATAAACTTAAGTACATCATCGGAACCTACCATTCTTTTAATTTCAATTGAGCGTTCTTCTTCATCTAGTTCTTTTATTAATCCAGACTTTTGATCTTTTAAAACTACGAAATGTTTGTCGGCTCTTACTGCAACTTGTGGAAGGTGTGTGACTACGATTACCTGATATCTTTCAGATACTTCTTTAAGCTTTTCGGCTAATTTGTTACCAGTTTCACCACTTATTCCTGCATCTACTTCATCAAAAATCAGAATACCATCTGATACGACTGAAAGTTCGAGAGCTAGCATTAACCTTGAAAGCTCACCACCAGAAGCTATAACTTTCAACGGTTTTAGAGGTTGATTTTTTACAGTTCTTCCTAATAATTCAACTTTGTCAAATCCATTGTAATTATAATCAATTTTTGAAAAATTGAATTGAATTTCTATATTTAAATTTAAATCATTGCAGTGTTTTAAGAATGCTTCACTAATTTTTTCAGCAGCTTTTTTTCTATTTAACGAAATTTTTTCTGAAAATTTTTTCATGTTTTTTAAGCAATCTTCTATCTTTTTTTTAGAATCTTCTAATAATTCTATTTTCTTTTTAACTTCATTTAACTCTTTCATATAATTTTCATAATTTAACAAAACATCTTCTAGAGTTGGACCGTATTTTCTCTTTAGCTGGTTATATTGCCAGATCTTTTCTTCAATTTCTTTAATGTCGTATCCTTCAATTTCAGAAAGTTCTTTTTGAATATCTAATTTTAATGTTTCTACAATATCTAAAGCTGCATTTACTGATTCTTCATACTTATCATTAATTATCTTTTTTATATTCCACAATTTTTCTGAAATAACTTCACTTTCGTTTAAAATTTCATTATACTTTTCTACAGTTTCTTGAAGCTTAGTAGCAACATTGTACTGTTCATTTAAGAGTTCTTCTTCTTCCACAGTTGGGTTTACTTCTTCTATTTCTTTTATAACTGACTCTAAATATTCTAACTTTTCATATAGTTTATTCAAACTCTCACTTTTAAGAAGGTCTTTTAATTCTTTATATAATTCATAATATTTTCTATACTCATTTAATAAGTTTTTATTATTTGAAATTTCGTCTAAAATAGATATCAAAAAATTTTGTTCCAAAAATTTCATGTGTGAATTTTGCCTATGTAAAGTTATATAATTTGATAAAATTGAAGATACAACATTCTTTGGATATACTCTTCCATTTATCTTAAAAGTAGTTCTTGAATTGTTTCTTTTAACTGAAAATACATTTTCTCCCTTAAAAATTTCATATTCCAAGATATCATCTGGAATATCAATTACTACTTCCACGCTGTAGTTGTCTACTCTACCTGGGGTAACTCCAAGCAATATTCCAAAAATGTCCAACATCAAACTTTTTCCGGCACCAGTTTCACCGGTAATTACATTTAATCCTTTATCAAAGTAAATATCTACATCTTTAAAATACAAATAATCATGAAGGTGTACAGATACTATCTCTACACTCTTCATTTATTTAGATGCTCCTTGTCAAAATTGTACGGTAATAATTCTGATACTGTGGTTTTCTTAATATTTCCATTTTTCCCTACTAAAATTACTTCAAAATCTCCAAATTCTGCCATAACTTGTCTACAAGCGCCACAAGGAGATATTGGCTCTTCAGTATCACCAACAACTACAATTTTTGAAAATTGAGTTTCTCCTTCGCTTACTGCTTTGAAAATAGCAGTTCTTTCAGCACAGCAGCTCAATCCATATGATGCATTTTCAACATTTGCGCCTGTAAAAATTTTTCCACTCTTTGTTAAAATTGCTGCACCTACTTTGAAATTTGAATAAGGAGCATATGCATTTTCTTGTGATTTTTTTGCAAGTTCAATTAGCTTATCATTCATTATCTTTCACCACCTTAACCAATACTTTCTCAATTCTATTTTTTGATGCTGCAATTATTTTAAATTTGAATTTATCGATTATAATTTCTTCACCAACTTTTGGGATTCTTTGAAGATGTTCTAGAATATAACCAGCTAATGTTTCATAGTCGGTCTCAGGAAACTCTATTTTTAGTTCTCTTTCTATATCATTAATAGGTACAGTAGCATCTACTATGTAAGAGCCATTTTCAAGTTTTTTTATCCCAAGATTTTCATTTTGATCATATTCATCCATAATTTCTCCAAAAATTTCTTCTAGAATATCTTCCATAGTTACAAGTCCAGCAGTTCCTCCGTATTCGTCTACAACGATTGCCATGTGCATCTTTTGCTCCTTAAAAATTTTTAAAAGTTCAGAAACTTTCATAGTTTCTGGGACAAAGAGTGGCTCGCGCATCAATTCTTTCACCTTAACTTTTTCGCATATTTCAGATCCTCTATCGCTTATAAATGCTAAAACATCTTTAGCATAACAAATACCAACTACATTATCTATTGTTTCTTTATAGACTGGAATTCTTGAATATTCTTCCTCTTTGATTATTTCCATTACTTTATCCAAAGTTTCTGATTCTTCAATTGCTACTATATCAACCCTTGGAATCATAATTTCTCTTACAATGGATTCTTCCATTTCTAAAGTTCTTTTAAGCATAAAACTTTCCTCATGTTTAATAGTTCCTTCTTCTCTTCCAACCTCAACATACATTATAATATCTTCTGTTGTGATAAATGGTGCTTCTTCGACATAGGTACCACCAATTATTCTGATTACAAAATTGGATATTGATACAAGAAGTTTTATTATTGGTGAAAATATCTTGGACAAAAATATCAAAATACCAATCATTTTATTAAATATTTTTTCATTATTTTGCCTTGCATATATTTTTGGTGTAATTTCACCAAAAATTAATATGAAAAATGTCAAAATTAACGTACTAAAAAGTGCCGAGAGACTTTCTGGGAATACATTTTTAAATGCGTTAACAACTACTAATGTTGCAATTGATGAAGCTAAAATGTTGACTAAATTGTTCATTATGAGTATTACAGTTAAAAGTTTGTTAAAAAGGTGAAGCTCGCTTTCCTCTTCACTCTTATCTCCTTTTTTCAAAGATTCCCTAAGTTTTAACTTACTAACAGAAGTTAAAGCAGTTTCAGAAGCTGAAAACAGAGAAGAAAGATAAAGTAGAAAAATTAACAAAAATAAATTTAACAAATAACTTAAAGGATCTTCCATCTTAGAAACCACCTCCAAAAAGATTATATCATATATCCAGTATGTTTTTCTTCATAAGATTTCTCTTTTTTAAACTTCTTTCTACAAAAATTTTTCTGTTGGTAAAAGGATCAATTCCAGTGTAATAGATTGTTGTACTCAATGTTCCAGGCGTAGGAGTAAAAATTTGAATCTGTTGTGGTCTATATCCAAGTTTTTCCTTAATAAATTTTTTTAAGTTGTTATTTTCTTTCATTCCTTCTCCTGGATGTCCAACAATAAAGTAAGCTATAACATATCTTTTTTTTGCAACTTTCTCGTATTTTTCTTTAAATTGCAAAAACAAAGATATATCAGGTTTCCTCATTATTTGTAGAACATTTTTATCAGAATGTTCTGGAGCAAGTTTTAATTGACCTGGCGTAAATTTTGGAAGTTCCTTAATGAAAATATCACCGTATTTTTTGTCTTCTAATACTAAATCATGCCTTATTCCTGAGGAAATAAAAACATTTTTAACACCTTGAACCTTTTTTATTGAGTATAGAAGATTCAATAACTTTTCATGATTTACCTTTGCGTTATTACATATATTAGGAAACAAACAAAACTTTGAGCATTGTCCTTTATTTTCTCTTATAGAGCAATCAGAGCCGTACATGTTCGCAGTGGGACCACCAACATCATTTATTGTTCCACGAAATTTTTTCATTCTTTTTAAAATTTTTACTTCTTCAAGAATTGAATCAATACTTCTTGATATTACATGAGTTGTTTGATGCTGAGTCAGGGCGCAGAAAGCACACATTCCATAACAGCCTCTTACGGCAGTAATAGAAAATCTTACTGTTTCTATTGCTTTAACCTTTCCAAACTTATTGTAATATGGATGCACTTCTCTTTCAAATGGCAAAAGATATAAATTATCAAATTCATTTTGAGTTAGAGGTGTTTGGGGAGGATTTTGAATAACATACCTATTATCTTGCCTTTGTACTATCCTTATTTTCCTATTTGAATCTGTTAAAAGTGTCATTTTTCTAAAAGCTTCATTATATTTTTCTGGATTTTCTTTAACTTCTTCAAATGAAGGAATTTCAATACACTTTTCTGGTTTTTTAGAAGACCACCATACTACTCCATCAATATCTTTGCACTTGTTTATATTGCCATATTTTTCTATATATCTAGCAATTTCTAAAATAGCCTTTTCTCCCATTCCATAAACTAAAATATCAGCTTTTGAATCTAATAAGATTGATTTTCTAACTTTATTTGACCACCAATCATAGTGAGCAAATCTTCTTAAACTAGCTTCTATTCCACCTATTACTATTGGAACTCCTTTAAAATATCGCCTAACCAAATTAGAATAAACAATCAAAGCTCTATCGGGCCTTCTGATATTAAATTTTTCAGGTATATAATCATCAAATCTTCTTTTTTTCATTGAAGCAGTATAGTTTGCTACCATAGAGTCTACATTTCCGCTAGTAATTCCAAAAAATAAACGAGGTTTTCCTAACCTCGTTATATCGCCAGAATTATAATCAGGTAGTCCTATAATCCCTACTTTATATCCCTTAGACAAAAGATAATGTCCTATTAGTGAAATACCTATTGATGGATGATCAATATAAGCATCACCAGTTACTAATATAATATCTAATTCTTTCCAACCTAGTGCGTTCATTTCATCTCTAGTAGTAGGTAAAAACAAAACTTACCCCTCCAATAATTGCTTATATATTTGCAAATATGATTCATATCGAGTCTTAGAAATTTTTCCTTCTTCAACTGCTTTTTTAACTCCGCATCCTGGTTCATCAACATGGTTGCAATCAGGGAAAAGACAATAAAAGTCATTGAATTCTGGAAATAATTTTTTTAGATCTTCGTGTTCTATATAACTTATATCTAAATTTGCAAACCCTGGAGTATCAGCTATCCACCCACCGAAGTCAAAATGCATAAGTTCAATAACTGTCGTTGTATGACGACCTCTATCTAATTTTTCCGAAACCTCATTAACTTTTAGTGAAAGGCCTGGATTAATCGCATTCAGAATACTACTTTTTCCAACGCCTGACATTCCTGCCATTGTAGAAATTTTATTTTTAAATACTTCTTTTAATTCTTCAATTCCTTCTTTTGTTTTTGCGCTAACAAAATAAACTGGATATATCTTTTCATAAATATTTTTAAATTTGTTTATTTCTTCTTTGGTTAATAAGTCAATCTTATTTAAGACAATTACGGCCGGAAGTTTAGCATTTTCTACTAAAATTAAATATTTATCTAAAATTTGTAAAGGTACTTCAGGTTTTCTTAAGGATGTTACTACAACAACTTGATCAATGTTGGCAATTTTTGGTCTTGGAAGCTCATTTTTCCTATTTAATATATTCTCAATAACTCCTTCTTTTGAAACAAGAGGTCGATATTCAACAATATCTCCAACAATTGGTCTAATTTTTTGCTCCTTAAACTTTCCTCTTAATTTACACAAAAATTCTTCGCCGGTTTCAAAATCTTGAACAATTGCCATGTTTGACAAAAACTTTATAACAACGCCTTTTCTTCTCATTTGTTCCCTCCAATTTCTCCGTTATCAACCAATAAGTTTATTTTCTCTAGATTAGATATAGTACTTTCAAAACTTGGATATGAGGCAAGAATTCTTCCATCTGCTCCAGGATAATTTATTTTTACTAGATTTACATTTAAACCTAAGTTTTTTAAAATATCTACACCTATTAAATAGTGTACGCCATAAAGGTTGGGAATAAAAATACCTTCATTTATTTCTTGATCCCCATATATTTGTATTTTTCTACCTCTTTTTACTAAACTTCCACTTTCCGGTATGATCAACTTCAAATTACCCCCACCAAAAAACTTTTCGGTTTGTAAACCTTCTTTTTTTAAGATTTTACCTACTTCAGTCACTTTTAAGCCTTTTAAATCTTCAATCGATGGTATTTGAACGTAAGAAGTATTTTGTATATAGTAAAAAATACCCAGGAAAAAAAGTCCACCAAATATTGCTCCAATTGAGAACATAATTATTAATTTTAAAATCTTTATTTTAGATTCCTCCTTCGTAATTGTCCGCAAGCTGCATCAATATCTGTCCCTTTTTCTGCTCTTATTTCACACTCTATTCCATGCTTTGTCAGAATTTCTTTGAATCTTTCCATCACCCATCTACTTGGTCTATAATAATTTGGATTTACAGGGTTAACAGGGATTAAATTAACATAAACACTTAAACCTTTTAAAAGCTCAGCCAATTTTTCTGCGTCTTCAGGGTAGTCATTAAATTCTTTTATTAGTATATACTCTATGGTAACTCTATTATTTGTAATTTCTTGATATTTTTTCACAGCAAAAATTAATTCTTCTATACTGTACTGTCTATTTAATGGGATAATTTGATCTCTTTTAAAGTTAGTAGTTGCGTGTAAAGAAAGTGCAATTTTTACATCCAAACCACTCTCTGCAAGTTCAATTATTTTTTCGGGTATTCCAACCGTTGAAATAGTGATTCTTCTTATTCCAATTCCCAACATTTTTTTATTATTAAGCATTTTTATACTTTTAATTGTATTTTCATAATTTAATAAGGGTTCACCCATACCCATATACACAACATTACCAACTCTAATTTTTCTATGAAGTTCAATTCCCAAAATTTGTGATGCTATTTCTCCTGCTGTTAAATTTCTTACATAGCCACTTTGACCTGTAGCACAAAAAGAACATTTTACAGGGCAGCCAACTTGGGTTGAAATACAAGCAGTAACCCTTCCTTCATGAAAAAGTGCGACTGATTCAATTGTATTACCATCTGGTAATTCCCATAAAAACTTTGTTGTCCTGTCGATTTTTGAAATTTGCATATCGATTAATTTGGGGATATGAATTTCAAAATTTTCATCTAATATTTTTCTATGTTCCTTTGATAAATTAGTCATATCTTTAAAATCAAAGACTTTCTTTTTATAAATCCAGTCCAATACCTGATCTACTCTATATTTTTCAAAACCTAAACTTTTAAATTTACTTACCAATTCTTCATAATTAAAATCAAGAATGTTTTTTTTCATTATTTTCCCTCCAGTTTATATTTACAATTATATTTTATCATAAAAAACTTTAAGGTTCTCTTTAAAAGAGAACCTTAAATATTAAATGGTAAATTAATAAATTATTTTTTTGCCAAAGCTTGGGCAAGATAGGCACCTTGTGCATTTAATTTTGAAATAGCTTCTTCCATGGCGGAAAATTTTTGCCATAAATCCTGCTCTTTTTTCTGTAAAATTTCAATCCAATTAGCCATTTGTTTTGCTAGCGTCCTTTTTTCACGTTCAATACGTCCACTAACTCCGGCTATCTGATCTATCTCTCCATTAAATTTTGTAAGTTCATATAAATAATCTTTTACCTGAGATGCAAAACCATTTTCATCACCAAAAAATTTCCAAACTGCATCTGTACCATTTTTAGAAATGAATTCTCTTAGTTTATCTTCATCAAGTTCAATATGACCTTTCATTGTATTTTCAAAACCTATGCCAGCATCACCTGATTTTATTCCAAGTTCCCAAAGATATTTTCCTCCGTAGGATTCATATAAATAATTTCTCATTTTATCAAAGACTTTTCTCAAATATTGATCATTTTTCAAATAACCTTGTATTTTTTCTTCATCAGTCATTTCAGATTCATCTTTATTTTTAACTTTTGATTCAGTTAATTTTGTGTACAAATAATCTGTAGTTTCATTCCATTTGTCTACAAAATCTTTTACTTTTTCAATGATTGAATCTGTATCAGTATTTACACTTACATTTGTTGTTCCCACACTTAGAGCAGTAAATTCTAGCCCATTATATGAAAATGAATTAGTATCAGAATATAAATCATATGTTAATCCAGAATCTGTTTTTAAAACAGCGTGTGCAACATTTCCAAGAGTAAATGTTCCAGTATCAAAGCCTAACTCGCTGGGAGCATTTGCAACATTTATAATAACATCTCCCATATCCTTTGCTGTTAAAATTATTTTGTTATTCACTTCATCATAACTGGCAGTTATATCTTCTAAATTGTTGTTTATATTTGAAATTAAATCAGCAATCGTGTCATCTTGAGAATAACTAATTGAGATACCATTAATTGTAAAACTACCGGAACCAGTAATTCCAAGTTCTGAAAGTGTTTTACTAGTAAGATAGCTTCCAATGTCCTTAGTACTTTCAAGAGTATAGTTTCCACTGCCATCTGCTATTAGATTTGCATCGTTTAAATTAAACACATACATAAAATTACCACTTGTTTGCGAAAGTTCAAATACATCTGAAGATTGAATTATCAATCTATTATTTGTATCATCAAAACTTACAGTTGCAGAACTTCCTGCAGTTGTAAATGCATCAGAAATTTTCGTTAGTATATCATTTATCGTATCTGAAGTGCTTATATTTATATCAACTTCAGTATTATTTACGGTTAATTTTACGACAGAATCTTCCGGAACATACCTATGATTAATATCTGAAAATAATGTGGTTAAAGTAATATCTTGACCAAGTTTTGAGCTTTCAAAAATGCTCCTTGTAGCTAAGCTTTTAACCTCAATAGAATAAGTACCATCCAATGTTGAAGAACTAGCGGTTGCGGTTAAAATACTTTCATTTGAAACTGAAGCACTTTTAGGAATTAAATTTGACTGAAGCTTAAAATCTATCAAATAATCCATTAATTCTCTTAATTTGTCAGATACTGCGTTATAAGCTTTTTCCTTGTAATCTAATTCTTTAAACTTTTCGTTTAATCTATTTAATGGTTGAGATTCAACTTCCATAAGTTTTTCGATTATGGAAGCTGTATCCAAACCACTAGATACTCCGCCAAATTGAAAAAGCGGGGCATTTGACGTAAATTTATAATTTATGTTATTTGCTATTGAACTATAATCCATACTTTCCACCTCACTTACGCATGTTCATCAAAGACCATGCCTAAAAGCTCTTCTATATTTTTTGCTAACTTTAATGCAACTTCAGGTGGAATCTGCCTTATGATTTCTCCTGTATCTTTTTCTTTTATTTTAACTATAATCATTCCTGTTTCTTGATCAATTTTAAATTCTGCTTCTGCGTTAAAAATCACTTTAAGTTTTTCCAAATTTTCTTTAAAAATATTAGCGGCAAATTCTGGGTCCACCTTTTCCTTATTTCTATGTTGAACATTATCACTTACTTTTACATTTCTATCATTATAAATTATCTGATCATCTACTCTTCTATTTCCCACCCCTTTAATTCCATCCATAACATTTGCCTCCCACAATTAAAGTGTAATATATCTCAATTTAATTATCGGAACTATTTTCATCTTCTTTAGACATAATTTCATCTAATAATTTATTAATTCTAACACTTTCTTCTATACCTTTGTCCTCTTTAAACCTCAGTTCAGGTGCAGTATAAAGTCTTACATTTTTTGCTACAAAAGTTCTAAAATATCCTTTATACTTTTCAAGTAATTCCACAGCTTTTTTTCTCTGTGCGCTATTTCCAATAACACTGACGAATACATCTGCAAATCTTCTATCTTTAGAAATCAAAACACGTGAAATAACAATATAATCTTTTAAAGATTCAAATTCAGGTTCTTTCATTTTTTGAATTGCCTGTGCAATTAATTCCCTAATATGTGCTTCTATTTTTTTATTTCTATATTCAGGTCTCATTATCTTCTCCTCCTTCCATAAGGTCCTTAGCTTTTGCTAAAGAATCTTTAGATTTAACAATTAATTTCAATAAGTCTGACGGTTTAATTCCCAGTACTTTAAATGTATCTTTTGAAAGAATTGGATCACCAAAAGATCCGGAATAGCCTGGATACAATAAATTTGATATATAATTAGAAAGGTGTACTATAAAAACTATACTATTGAAACCTGGCGAAGTATTTTCTTCTGGTTCATCATGAAACTTTGAAACAATTTGGTATAATTCAGGAAGTTGCCATTTTTCAATCAAGTAACTACCTATTTCGTTATGAGTTTCAACATCTAACATTTTTTCAAGTTTGTATAAATTTATCTTTGACTCCCTACTTTTATTAACTATCGTAGTCAAATATTCTGGAAATGCTATATCAAGAACAATTTTTCCCACATCATGCAAAAGACCTGCCATGAAAGCTTCCTCTTGTTCTGGATATCCAATATTTTTAGCAACCACCTCAGAAATAATTGCTGTTGACATAAAATGTTTCCACAGCATTTTTTTATCTATCTTTGATGTTCCCCTATTTAATGAAGAATAAGTAAATAAAGATAAAGCCAAATTCCTAACAGTTTTAAACCCCAAAATCATGACTGCTTCGCTAATTTTTGTAACCTTTTTTGGTAAACCATAATATGCTGAATTTACAAGTTTTAACACTTTTAAGGAAAGAGTGGGCTCAGTAGAAATAGCTTTTTCCAGTGTTTTAACCGAAGCATCTGGATTTGAAGCAATATTAATTATTTGTTGCACATGAAAATCCGGTGTTGGTAATTCTTCAATATCTTTTAAAAGTTCCGCTATCACTTTATCACTTCCTATAAGGGATAACTAATTCAAACGTTGTACCTTTTCCTAAAGTGCTATATACATTTATTTTTCCCCCGTGAAGTTTAATTATTTCCTGAACTATAGTTAACCCCAGACCTGTTCCTGGAACTTCGTATGTTAGACTTCTATCCCCTCTATAGAATTTCTCAAATATTTTTTCTTTGTCCTCTTGTGAAATTCCTATTCCGTTATCCTCAATAATTATACTTAAATTTTCTTCTTTCTTTTTAACTGATATATTTACGTATCTTTCCTCTTTAGATTTATCCGAAAATTTTATGCTATTATCAACTAAATTATGTATTGCTTGTTTAATTCTTCTTTTGTCAGCGGATATAAAAACACTTTCACAATTTACATTAATTTTTACATTGTATTTTTCAGCTAGTTGTTTCAAGTTTTCAACTACTTCTTTAATTAATTCACACAAATCAAATTCACTATATTCAAGTTCCATTGTTCCAGATTCGATTAAAGTAAAGTCTAACAAATCATTCAATAGGCTTTCTAATCTTTCACTCTGTTCATAAACCGTTTCAAGGAATTCTCTTTGGCTTTCTCTATCGACTTCCATATTAAGTAATGTTTCCGTGTATGCTTTAATTGCAGTTAGAGGAGTTCTAAGTTCATGGGAGATGTTTGCGACAAATTCTGTTTTCATCTTGTCTAGTTGTTTTAGTTTTTCTAATTCAATTTCATAAGTTACATTATTGAAAGTAACAACATATTTTGTTTCATTTGAAAAATTAAATTTAACCTTAACTACCGTATAATAGTGACTATTAAATTCTTTAGTTAAAATTTTTCTTTCATCATTTATTGCTGATTTCAAAAATTCATTAATGTGAGGATCCAAATCCAATATTTCCTTTGCAAAATCGTTTAAAAATTCTATCTTTCCCTCTTCGTTTAAAACAAAAATACCTTCTTTAATTGAATTTAAAACATCTGACATAAATTTTTCTGACTTTTTTATTTGGTCAAGTAATATTAAATTTTCTACAGTGACACCTGTAAGAAAAGCAAATGTTTGTAGTAAATTTAATATTTCGTTATTTGGCTCATTTTTAGTTAGTAACAAAATTACTCCCAAAAGTTTATTTTGTTTTACAATTGGAATTATTCCAATAAATTCATCTTCTTCTGAAAAAAAAGCCGGTAAAAGTCTTTGCTTTATCCAAGCAATATAATCTTCAAATTTATGAATGTCTAACATTTCTGGTTCATAATAAACTACTTCATCTTCTTTCATTACAAGAGCTTTTTCATACTTTAGAACACTTTTAACAGAGTTTAATAATGCTTTGTAAATTTCCATTTCGCTTGTAGCTTTCCCAATTTCATGCATAAAAGATGAAAAAAGAAGATCTAAGTTCAAATTATCACCTTCTACATTTTTTCAGGTGCACTTATTCCAAGAAGTTCGAAGGAAATTTCAAATACATTTTTTAAGGCAAAAATAAGGTTCATTCTTGCATTTGACAGTGATTTATTTTCTTCATCTAAAATTTTGTATTTTGAATAATAGCTATGGAATTTTTCTGACAAACTAAATAGGTAATTTGTTAAGTAATGGGGTGAAAATTTTTCTTCAACTTGATATAGTGAGTAGATAAATTCATCCATCATTTTTATTATACTCATTTCATGTTCATTTTCCAAAAGTTCAATATTTTCTAAAATTTTAAAATCTATATCTTTTTCTTTTGCTTTTTCAAAAATACTGTTGATTCTTGCATATGCATATTGTACATAGTATACAGGATTATCATTTGATTTCGATTTTGCAAGTTCAAGGTCGAAAATAAGATGTGTATTTACATCGTTCATAGCAAAAAAGTATCTTGTTGCATCTTTACCAACTTCTTTTATTAACTCATCAAGTGTAATAAAATTTCCTGCTCTAGTGCTCATTTTTACTATTTCATTATTCCTCTTTAAAGTTACAAATTGATGAAGTATAAAGTGGACAAAATTTTCATCAATATCTAATAATTTCATAGCTGCAATCATTCTCGGAATATGTCCGTGATGGTCGCTTCCAAAAATGTCGTATACTTTGTCATATCCCCTAGTAAATTTGTAGTAATGGTAAGCAATATCAGTTAAGAAATAGGTATATGTTCCATCACTTCTAATTAAAACTTTATCATTTTCGTTTATTATTTTTGAAACTTTTAACCAAACTGCACCGTCTTTTTCATAAATCATATTCTTTTCTTTAAACTTATTAAGAACAAGATCTACATAACCTTTTTCTATTACAAAGCTTTCCCTAACTTTGGAATCAAAGCCACAATCAAGCATTGATAAGGTATCATCCATGGTTTTTAAGATATTTTCAACAGAGTAGTTCATGAAAAATTTTTCAATTTCACTATCCCATTTTTCCACATATTTATCTCCGATTTCATCTTTAAGTTTCTTAGCAAAATCTATCAAATAATTTCCTCTATAGCCATCCTCTGGAAGTTCATATTCTTTTCCGAACAATTCATTGTATCTAACCCATAAGGACCTTCCTAAGAGTCTTATTTGTCTTCCAGCATCATTAATATACATTTCTTTTGTTACATCATATCCAAGAAATTCTAGTACATTACCAAGAACATCTCCTATAACAATTTGTCTTCCATGGCCCACTGTAAACGGACCAGTTGGATTTGCGCTACCATACTCTAATTGTATTTTTTTATTATTTTTTTGAACTTTCCAGTATGCCTTTTCCTTTTTTATTATTTCTGAAAGAATGCTAAGATAGAAATCTTTTGATATTCTAAAATTTATGAAGCCAGGGCCGGCAATTGTAACTTCAGAAAAAATGGACTCTTTTGAAAGCTTGTCGACAAACAATTTTGCAACCTCTCTTGGAGGTTTTTTAAAATGCTTACTTCCTATAAGCGCTATATTTGTTGAATAGTCTCCGAAATTTTCATCAGGGATTTCAACGTTAAATTGATATTCGAAACCTTCTTCACGTAAAATACTTTCTAAACGCTCATTTATAACTTCCCTAATCAATTCAAACACCTCCAAATATTTCTATTAATTCATAAATTTTGTCTATTCCTTCTCTTGTAACAGCAGAGTATGGAATAATGGTATAATTTTCTCCGTAAAGATCATTATAATACCTAATCATTTTAGCCCTCTCAGAATTTTTCAATTTATCCATTTTAGTCAAAACAATTGCAAAATCTAATTCTAATTCTTTCAACCATTCGAGTAATATTTCATCATTTTTTTGAAGTTCATGCCTGCCGTCAATTAAAACAAAGACTAATTTTATATTCCAAGCTCTTTTTGAAAAATAATTTTCAATTATTTTTCGCCAACGCGCTCTTTCTTCTACAGAAACTTTTGCATAGCCATATCCAGGCAAGTCAACAAAATAAAATGAATTATTTATTTTGTAAAAATTTATAGAGGCTGTTTTTCCTGGTTTTTTACTTGTTTTTGCTATATTTCTACCAGTTAAAATGTTTAAAAGTGTTGATTTACCAACATTCGATCTACCTACAAATACAAATTCTCCATTTAATGATTCTGGATACTTATCATTACTTTTATATATAGTTTTTACAAGTTCAACACTCTTTATTTTCACAAATTAATGCCTCCTTTAAAACCTCATCTATTTCCTTTACAAAGATAAAGTTAATATCAGATTTTACTTCTTCAGGTATTTTTTCAATATCAAATCTATTTTGATATGGTAGAATTATTTTTTTAATTCCTTTACGGTATGCAGCTAATACTTTTTCTTTAATTCCGCCAACTGGAAGAACTCTACCTCTAAGTGTTATTTCGCCAGTCATAGCAATGTCATTTCTAACAGGGATCTTTTTAACAGCAGAAACCAGACTTGTAACTATTGTAACACCTGCACTAGGTCCGTCTTTTGGAACAGCACCTTCTGGGACATGTATATGTATATCGTTCTTTTCAAATATATCCATACAATCTTTTCCACAAATTTTTTTGGTAAGGCTGAGAGCTATTTGAGCAGATTCTTTCATAACGTCGCCTAATTTTCCCGTAAGTATTAAATTTCCTTTTCCAGGGAATAAAGTACTTTCAATAAAGAGTGTTGTTCCACCATATGCAGTCCAAGCAAGCCCAGTTGAAACACCTATTGTTGGTTCTTCCAATTTATTTTCTTCAAGTATTTTTGGCGCTCCTAAAAATTCTCTAACTCTTTTTTCAGTTATTACTACCTTACTTTTACCTTCAACTATCTCAAGGACAGCTTTTCTAATAATTGTCCTAATCTTTCTCTCAAGTTCTCTAACTCCAGGTTCAAGAGTATAGTCAGATATAATATGGTTAATTGCTTCATTTCTAAACATTATTTGAGATTTTTTTATGTCAATTTCTCCTAGTGCTTTTGGAATAATATATTCTTTTGCTATATAATACTTTTCCATATTTGTATAGCTTGGTATTTCAATTATCTCCATCCTATCTCTGAGGGCATCAGGAATATTGTAAAGAGTATTAGCAGTTGTTATAAACAAAACCTCTGATAAATCAAAAGGCAATTCTAGATAATGATCAACAAAATCCTTGTTTTGCTCAGGGTCAAGTACTTCTAATAAAGCTGATGCAGGATCTCCTTGAAAACTTATACCCATTTTGTCGATCTCGTCTAACAAAAGAACTGGGTTTTTTACACTTGCTTTTCTAATTAGCTGAATTATTCTTCCGGGAAGAGCTCCTACGTAAGTTCTTCTATGTCCTCTTATTTCTGCTTCATCTCTTAAACCTCCCAAAGACATTCTTAGAAACTTTCTTCCTAACGCTTCTGCAACTGATCTTCCAAGGGAAGTTTTTCCAACACCTGGAGGTCCAACAAAACAAATTATTGGGGCTTTCATTGATTTTGAAACTTTTCTAGTTGCCAGGAATTCTAGAATTCTTTGCTTTGGCTCTTTTAACCCATAATGGTATTTCTCGAGTATTTCTCGAGCATTTTTTAAATCTAAATTTTCTTCACTTTTTTCTTTCCAAGGTAAGTTAAGTATCCAATCAAGATAATTTCGAATAACATTTGCTTCTGGTGAATAGGGGGACATTTTCTCGAGTCTATTAAGTTCAAATCTTGCTTTTTCTTTTACAAAATCTGGATAATTTCCTTTTTCTATTTTCTCTTCAATTTCTTTTATTTCGGCATCTTCTTCTCCGCCTAGCTCTTCTCTAATTACCCTTAGTTTTTCTCTTAAAAAATATTCCTTCTGCGATTTTTCAATCCTTTGTTTGACTTTTTGATCGAGTTGATGTTCAATTTCTAACAATTCAGTTTCTTTAGACAAAAGTTCTAGGATTTTTTCAAGTCTTTTACCTGGATGTAATATTTCTAATAATTCTTGTTTTTCTTCAAGACTTCCTGGACAAATTGAAGCAGCAAGATCTGCAAAAATATCAGGATCTTCCATATCTTCCAAAAACATTAAAGCGTCTGTAGGAAGTTTTCTTGAATATTGGATATACTTTTGCATTTCATCTCTTACAGCTCTCATTAAAGCTATTAATTTTTTCGTCTTTCTATATTTTGATTTTAAGAGCTCTATTTCAAATTTAAAATATTTTTCTTCAACTGACTTTATCCATTTTGCTCTTGAAAGTCCTTCAACTAAAACTTTAAAAGTTCCATCGGGGAGTTTTCCTATTTGCATTATTCTTGCAACTGTTCCTACTTTGAATAGATCATTTTTTGTGGGTTCTTCAATCTTAGTATCTTTTTGATTAACAAGAAAAATTAACTGCTTGTAATTTTCCATTGAATCTTCAAGGGCATATAAAGATTTTTCACGACCAACATAGAAAGGTACTACAGTATTAGGATAAACTACAACGTTACTTCTCATTGCTATAGCAGGTAATATATCAGGTATCTCTATTTCTTCTTCATTCAATTTTGCTACTTTCTTTTCCAATTTTTCGAACTTTTTCTCGGTCATGTTGCCACCTCCTTAAATCTTCTATCAAGTCTAAACTAGAAAATTCTGCATCAATTATTATTTCTACATTCCTTTTTCCATCATTTCTATGAAAAATATTTAATGTTATACCTTTCTCAGTAAAATAGTTTTCAAACAAATTACTCCATTCTATTAAAAATATTCCATCTTCATCTTCGAAATTTTCTTCTAACACATAAAACAGCTCATCAGGACTTTCTAATCTATACAAATCTACATGGTAAATTGTTTTATAACCTTCGTATATGTTTACAATTGAAAAAGTTGGACTACTTACTAAATCAGGATCAACACCAAAATTTTCACAAAAAAATTTTGAAAACGTAGTTTTACCAGTTCCAAGATCCCCGTTTAAATAAAGAAACCTCACTGGATACTTAATATAAAATTTTGAGATAATTTTCGATAGTTTTTTTAAATCGTTTAGTTCTAATGCATCAAGCTTCAAGAGTATCACCTTCTGAAAAGACTCATAACAATTGTTAAAATAATGCTTAGTATAATCATGCTTGTAATTGGGATAATAAGGACAAAATTGCCTCTTTTTATGACAATATCTCCAGGCAAAGGAAAAATTTTACTCTTCTCCATTAGAAACATTACCAGTGATATCAAGATCAATATTATTCCCGCTGCCATGGGCAATTTCCACATTATTACCACCCCTAAAATATTCAAAAGGTAGAGCTATTGTTTCACCGTCTTTTGTATATATTGTTACTTTTTTTAGAAATACATTTACAGTAATAACTTTTGCATCTTTACCATTATATTTAATCATACTTCCTTCATCTGGGATGTTTTTCAATGCATCAATATAAAAATCATATTCGAATTTTAAGCAGCAAAGTAGTCTACCACATGGGCCTGTAATTTTTGCAGTATTTATCATCATCTGTTGTCTTTTTGCGTGTTTTAGAGTAATACTATCAAAACTTCTAAGCCAGTAAGAACAGCATGACTTTTTTCCACAAAGTCCTAAACCTTTTATGAATTTCATTTCGTCTCTGGCACCAACTTGCCTAAGCTCAATCCTTGTTTTAAATTCCTTGGCTATATCTTTAACGAGTTCTCTAAAGTCTACTCTGTTTTTGGAACTAAAATAAATAACGAGTCTTGATCCATCAACCATCATTTTTGAATGTAAAACCTTCATGTTTAGACCGTGTTTTTTTACAAGTTGTTTTGTAACTTCAAATGCTCTTTTTGCAATTTCTTTATTTTTCTCAATTGTTTCTAAATCTTCTTCAGTAGCTTTTCTAATTATTGGTTTTAAATCGTATCCTATATCATCTATGCTCATTTGCCTTTTACCAATTCTTACAACTCCATAGTCTAAACCAAACTCGCTAATAACAATAACTGTATCATTTACTTTTATATCTTCGCCATTTTCAGTATAATAAATTATTGGTCCCATAGGTATCAATTCTACACCGTATACCTCAGCTGTTAATTCCATCTTTTTTTCCTCCTAAAATTTTTTTCTTATAAAATTATACCACGAATGTTCTTATATAAATAGCTTTTCAATATTTTTAAATTCCGTTATTTGTGTTAAGATTAGTGTAACTAATTTCGCAGTTGTTGATAAATAAATGGATAATAAGTTTGCTTGACTTAAAAAAGTTAAACTGATATAATTTTACTTGTAAAAATATTAATAGGAGGTGTAAATGTGAAGAGAGTAGTTATAACTGGAATGGGGACCATAAATCCACTTGGGAAAAATATTTCCGAGTTTTCTGAAAATCTGAAAAAAATGCATATAGGAATAGATAAAATTTCAAGTTTTGATGCTGAAAATTTACCTGTAAAAATTGCTGGAGAAGTAAAAGGTTTCGTGCCAGAAGAATACATTGACAAAAAATTATCTAAACGTATTGATAGGTATACTCAGTTTGCACTTGCTGCTGCAAAAGAGGCTATTGAAAACTCGAAGATCAATTTTGAAGGGATAGAAGAAAGGGTTGCGGTGATAGTGGCAAGTGGCATGGGAGGATTTATAACTCTCGATAAACAAAATGATGTTTTCAAAGAACGGGGTGCAAATAGAGTTAGTCCATTTATGATCCCAATGATACTTTCAAATATGGCAAGTGGTGTTGTTGCAATGAATTATAAACTAAAAGGACCTAATTTTTCAGTTGTTAGTGCTTGTGCAAGTTCGGTTCATGCGATTGCTTTGGGAGCACTTTTAATAAGGCACGGCTATGTGGATGTAGCTGTTGTAGGTGGTGCAGAAGCTACTATTGCTCCGCTTCCAATAGCTGGTTTTGCAGCTATGAAAGCTTTGTCTACAAGGAATGATGAGCCGAAAAAAGCTTCTAGGCCATTTGATGTTGAAAGAGATGGTTTTGTAATGGCAGAAGGAGCCGGAATACTAATTTTAGAATCCGAAGAATTTGCTAAAAAGAGAAATGCAAATATATTAGCCCAAGTTAAGGGTTTTGGAATGAACGATGATGCTTATCATTTTAGTGCTCCTGATCCTCAATCAAAAGGTTCTACATCAGTAATGCTTCAATCATTAAAAGATGCAAACCTTTCTCCGGATGAAATTGATCTTGTAAGCTGTCATGCCACAAGTACACCAGTTGGTGATGAACTTGAAGCTCAAGCAATTTTGAATGTTTTTGGAGAAAGGAATAATTTATTGGTCAATTCAACTAAGGCTTTAACTGGACATTTATTAGGAGCAGCAGGTGCTATAGAAACAATTGCAGCAATATTAGAAATGAATGAAGGGTTTGTACATGGAATGCCAAATCTTGAGAAATCTGATGAAATTGCTTCAAAATTAAATTTAGTTAAAGAAACTAGAGAAGTAAAGATTAATAATTTTCTTAAAAATTCATTTGGTTTTGGTGGTCATAATGCTTCGATCGTTGTTGGGAGGTATTAATAATGAAAAAAGAAGAAATAATGAAAATTTTGCCTCATAGAGATCCTATTTTGCTTGTTGACAAAGTTGTTGAAAAAGGTGAAGATTATATTGTTGCTGAAAGAGAAATTAAAGATTCTGATCCTATATTTAAAGGTCATTTTCCAAGTTACCCTATATACCCAGGTGTTTATATTTTAGAAGGTCTTGCGCAAACTGCCGGGATACTGCTTTTAAAAGGAAATGATGAAATACCATTATTTTTGGGGATTGATAATGCACGGTTTAAAGGAGAAGTAAGACCCAATTGTACTCTCAGATATGAAGTTAAGATAAAAGAAGTAAAAGCAGGAATAGTGTTTGTAGATGCAAAAGCATATGTTAGTAGTAAAATGGTAGCGAAAGCTGTTTTATTATTGGGTTCAAAGAGGTGAAATTTATGAATAGAATTTGCAAACTCTTTAACATTAAATATCCAATATTGATGGGTGGAATGTCTTGGGCTGGTACACCAAGACTTGCTGCAGCCGTATCAAATGCTGGTGGTTTAGGGATAATAGGTGCTGGAGCTATGAAAGGTGAAGACTTACAAAATGCGATTGATGAGGTAAGAAAATATACAGATAAACCATTTGGAGTAAATATAATATTAGTATCACCATTTGCAGATGAATTGGTTGAAGTTGTATTAAAAAACAAGGTTCCAGTTGTAACATTTGGGGCCGGAAATCCAACTAAATACATAAATGATTTGAAAAGTGCTGGGATTAAAGTTGTTCCAGTGGTTGCTTCGGAAAATCTTGCTCGACTTGTTGAAAGAAGTGGAGCTGATGCAGTGATTGCTGAAGGGATGGAATCTGGAGGGCATATAGGTGAAGTTACAACTTTTGTTTTGGTAAATTCTGTGTCAAAGAATGTAAAAATTCCCGTAATTGCCGCAGGTGGAATTGCAGATGGAAAAGGAATGGCTGCTGCTTTTGCGTTGGGGGCTGAGGGAATACAAATGGGAACAAGATTTATTGCAAGTAGAGAAGCAGAAGTTCATGAAAACTTTAAAAAGTTGATTATAAAATCAGGAATAAGAGATACTATTATTACTGGGGCAAGTTTGGGGCATTCAGCAAGAGTTGTAAAAACTAAATTCGCAAAAATAGTTAAGACTTTGGAAGTTGAAAGTCCACAAGATGCTGAAAATATATTGGTTGGTAGCCTTAGAAAAGCCGTTCAGGAAGGAAATATTGAGCAAGGATCTTTCATGGCAGGACAGAGTGTTGGTTTAATTAAAGATATAAAGCCTGTACATGAAATAATTAAAGAAATAATTGAAGAATTTAACGAGACTGTGAAAAGATTAGGGGAGGTAAAGTTGTGAAAACAAAAGACATATCTTTAGTTGCGTTATTTGTAACTTTAACTATAGTCGGAGCACAAATATCAATTCCAATTGGAACTGTACCTATAACTTTACAAGTCTTAATGGTGTTTTTAACTGGTTATTTTCTAAAACCTACACTTGCCCTTTTAACACAATCTATTTATCTTCTTTTAGGTATTATAGGCCTTCCTGTTTTTGCTAATTTTTCAGGAGGATTTGCAAGTATAATTGGTCCAACTGGTGGATATTTAATTGCTTTTCCTATAGCTGCTTGGATAATTTCTCTATCTAAGAAAGATTATTTTTCTATGTTCATACATGGGATATTGGGAATTGCAATCATCTACACATTAGGGCTTTTGGTTTTAAACTATCATTTGCACGATTTTAAAAAAGCTTTTATGATCGGAGTTGTACCATTTATTGGAATAGATTTTTTGAAAATGTGCATAGCAGTTATAATTTCAAAAAGAGTTTTAAAGGTGGTGGAAGCATGAAAGCCTTTTTATTTCCAGGTCAAGGTTCACAATATTCTGGAATGGCAAAAGATTTTTCTAAATACCCATTTTGGAATGAGCTAAGTAAAAGAGCGGAAGAGGTACTTAATATTGATTTAATAAATATTATGAATGGAGATGAAGAAACTCTAAAGTTAACCGAAAACGCGCAACCTGCAATATTTTTAGCTAGCTTTGTAGCTTTTAAACACTTAGAAAGCTTAGGAATAAGCTATAATATATTTGCAGGGCATAGTCTGGGAGAGTATACTGCCTTTGCTGCAGCTGGGGTATACGATTTTGATTTTGGGATATATTTGGTAAGAAAAAGGGGAGAATATATTTCTCAAGCAATCGAACCTGGAAAAGGAAGTATGGCTGCAGTTTTAAAAATCTCTGCTGAGAAAGTAGAAGAACTTGTTAAAAATTATGAAGGTCTTTATGTTGCAAATTATAATTCTTCAACACAAACAGTTATAAGTGGCTTGAAATCATCTATTCAAAAATTTTTAGAAGATTGTAAAAATAATGGTATTAGAGCAACAGAATTGGTTGTTTCCGGGCCTTTCCATACTCCCTTTTTAGAAAGTGCTCGTGAAAAACTTTCAAAAGAAATTGAACATGTTAAATTCAAAAAACCAAAAGTTCCGATTGTTTTGAATAGTACAGCTAAAGAATCGAGTGATCCAGAGGAATTAAAATACTATTTACTTGAACAAATAGCAGGACCAGTTTATTGGTTACAGTCAATAAGAAGAATGTTAGAACTTGGAGTAAAAGAATTTGTTGAAGTTGGCCCTAAAAACGTTCTATCAAATATGTTAAAAAGAGAGAAGATAGATATTATTCATTTTAGTGAGATAGAAGAAATAGAAGATTCCAGGGTTTGAACTTTAAAGTTGAATATTTGGGAATTGCTTATCTCGAATACATGGCTTCAATTTGTTTGAAGCCATGTTTTTTATTTGTTGAAAATATTTGACTTTAATCGATTATTTTTTTATACTTAGAATAGTATTAAACAAAAAATGGAGGTATGTTAATAATGATTATTTCTTTTTGGGGATACACATTTTTTTCGGTTTTAGCTAATATTTTTGTTTTCTTTAATGAACCTATTTCGCAAATATTGTTGACTATTTCATCCTTATTTTTAATGTTTTTACTATTCTTATTTGGGAGAAAAATTGGAAAGAAATTTAATGTAAACTTTATGTGGATTTTTTACATAGCTTTATTTCTTGCACTTTTCTCTCTTCTTCCTTTGTATTTAACCTCATCATATTTTACGTATTTTGTTGCGCAGTTTATGAGTTTTCTATTTATTTTATTATATCTTAAGGTAATATTGAGCATAATAGAGTCAAAAAAATCAATTTTTAAATTTATTGTATTTTCTATACTAACTCTTGGAATATATTCTTACTTTTTCTTTTATGACATTATCAAAGAAATTAGAAAACTAAATTGACACTTTTAAAATTTAGTAGTACCATATTAGTGTAAGAAAAGTGAATAAATTCCCAAGGGGAGCTCCATAATCCGGGGCTGAGAGGAAGGCGGAAACCTTCGACCCTTAGAACCTGAACCGGGTAATACCGGCGGAGGGATTGGGAAAAGAAAAATAAAAGTCTATAATAACCCCTCCGCTTTTGCGGAGGGGATTTTTCATAAGGAGGTAAGCGATATGTGGGATTATGAAGTTTCAAAAATTATTGTAGAAAGATTTTTTGAAAAATTGAATGATAGCTTGAAAGTTGATGTAGCAATTGTCGGGGGTGGCCCAAGCGCTTTAGCAGCTTCCTACTATCTTTCAAAAAAAGGATTGAAGGTTGCTATATTTGAGTCAAAAAATGAACCTGGTGGTGGAACATGGGGTGGAGGAATGATGTTTAATGAACTAGTAGTTGAAAAAGATATTAAATCTTTTTTAGATGAATTAGGAATGAATTACTTAATTAAAAACAATTTTATTTCAGTTGATTCTGTACATTTTGCCTCTTCTTTACTATACAATGCTACTAAAGTTGGTACAATTTTATTCAATAATGTTATTGTTGAAGATATTGTATTTTATGAAAATAAAGTAAATGGAATTGTAATAAATTGGGCACCAGTTATAAGGCAAAAACTCCATGTTGATCCTATAACAATTATGGCAAAGTTCGTAGTTGATGGTACGGGACATCCTGCAAACGTTGTGAATATGTTGGTTGATAGAGGAATTGATGTCGACCTTCCTATGGGAAAAATTAGGGAATACCCTATGAATGCAAAAGAAGGAGAAAAATTTGTAGTTGAAAATACTAAAGAAGTTTTCCCAGGACTTTACGTAATGGGAATGGCTGCAGTTTCAGTAGGTGGTGGGCCCAGAATGGGACCAATTTTCGGTGGGATGATTAAATCAGGTTTAAAAGTTGCAAATAATATATTAGAAAAATTATCCATAGAGGTGAAATAATGACGCTAATTGAAAAGGTTAAAAATGGTGAAAAATGTAGTGAAATTGAAAAAATTGCCGAACATGAAAATGTTAGTATTGATAATATTAGAGAAGGATTATTAAATGGAAAAATTGTAATTCCGCACAACAAAAATCATACATCATTAAAAAAATTTATGGGAATTGGTAAAGGTTTAACAGTAAAAGTAAACGCAAACATTGGAACATCATTTGGATATGATGATTTCGAATATGAAATAGAGAAATTTAATACCGCCAAAGCTGTGGGTGCAGATAGTGTTATGTTACTTTCAACATGGGGGAATCTAGATGAACAAAGAGAATTCATAATTAAAAATTCAGATATTCCCGTTGGAACTGTTCCAATTTATGATGCAGCTGTAATTTCTTATCAGGAAAAAAAGAATGTTGTTGATTTTAGTGAAAAAGATTTCTTAAAAATATTTGAGAAACATGCAAAACAAGGTGTAGATTTTGTGACCCTGCATATTAGTATAACTAAAGATATCGTTAAAAAATTAAAAAAATCCCAAAGAATAATGAAAATAGTTAGTAGAGGTGGATCAATTATTGCGGGATGGATAATTAAAAACAATCTAGAAAATCCGTTTTACAAATACTTTGATGAAGTACTTGATATTGCAAGAGAATATGATGTAACTTTAAGCCTGGGTGATTCATTAAGACCAGGGAACTTATTTGACTCTTTAGACAGATTACAATTAGAAGAATGGTTTATATTTGAAGAATTGGTTGAAATGGCTAGAAAGAAGAATGTTCAAGTAATGTTAGAAGGTCCAGGTCATGTTCCACTTGATCAGATAGAAACAACAGTAAATTTAATGAAAAAATACGGAAAAAATTCACCAGTATTCTTACTTGGTCCTATAGTATTGGATATTGCTCCTGGATATGATCATATAACTTCTGCAATAGGAGCAGCAATTGCTGCAAAAAGTGGAGCAGACTTTATTTGTTATGTGACTCCTTCAGAGCATTTATCATTGCCAAATGTTGAAGATGTTAAAAAAGGCGTTATTGCTGCAAAAATAGCTGCAATGGCTGCAGATTTTTCAAGAGGAAAATTTGTAGATGAAAATTACAAATTAGCAATTTCAAGGAAAAATTTAGATTGGCAAGGAATAAAAGATGTATCACTTGATAAAGAAATTGTTGAAAGATATTTGAATGCACGCCCCTATTCAGGAAAAGGTTGTTCTATGTGTGGGCCATTTTGTGCACTAAAAGTTGTAGAGGAGTATTTAGAAGAATAATATGCGAAGGCTAGGAGTATCCACAAGTGTTATAAAAAGTGATTTAAGGATGATCAAATATTTAACAGAAAAATTTAAATTTTCAAATCTATTTGAAATTGGATTTATAGATCCAAAATATATTAACAACTTAAATGTCATAAAAGGCAAATCTATAGGAGTTCATTCACCATTTATCTTTAAATTGAAGAATCATCCAAAATTAACACATTCGGATTATCACTTTACATTTTCTAAAATTTTAAGAAGTGCTTATTTTGCAAAACAAATAAAGTCAGAATATTTAATAGTTCATTATCCGGATGCACTTCAAAATGATGATTGGAATAAAAATTTATTTCTTCTGGAAAAACTGAGCAGTATTTTAAAAATAAGAATTGAAAATACTTATGGAAATAAATTTTTTTATAGTAAAAAAGACTATAAAAATTTATGTCAAGATTTAGATTTAAAACTATGTATAGATATCGGACATCTTCTTTTGGATGAAAGAATAAATCCTTTTAAATTTATTGAATTCTTGGAAGAATATATTGAAGAATTCCACATTTACTATGCAGATAAGAAGATTTATAAGATATGTCATCACAAACCTTGGAGTGAAAATAAATACTATATTGAATTACTAAGACTAATTATGAAATTAGATGCGGATATTGTTATTGAATCTACACCACAATGTAATAAGGATTTGGATAAACTTTTAAAATTTTTGGGGGTGATTTAATGAAAAAAATGTTAATCATTTCTGGGCTTGATCCATCATCTGGGGCTGGATTAATTCAAGATATATCAGTAGCAACAGCTATGGGAGTAAGTATATATTCAACAGTAAGTGCATTTACCGTTCAAACATTAACAAAATCATTAAATGTAAGATTTAGAGATACAAATGAAATTCTTGAAGAAATTAAATACTTTGATGATGTTGGAATTATAAAAGTTGGAATTGCAAATCCAGAAATTATAGAAAAACTTAGAGGAATATATAAAGATACAATAATTGTTTGGAACCCTGTTTTACAATCATCAAACGGCTTGAAATTTTTAGATGAAAATATAGTTAAAAACTATATTAAACTTTCTGACTTTGTTGTTGTAAATAGTGAAGAGGCAGAAAAAATAGGGAAATTTGATAATATGATTATTACTGGTGGGCATTTAGAAGGCGAGCGTATAAAAATAACCTATAAAGGAAAAGAATTTTACCATGAAAGATTAAATGGTAACTTTAGAGGCACAGGTTGTGTATTTACAACTCTCTTTTCGTGCTTAGTTTTAAAAGAATATCCTGCTGAAGAAGCAATAAAAGAAGCTGGGAATATAATTTTAAAAGTTTTAAAAAGATCATCACAAAGAGTTGAAGTAGAAAAGCTTTCAAACGATTGGATAAAATATGAAACCTTGGATGAGCTTAATAAAATAATGTTGGATATTATGGAAATTGGTAGGTATACAATTCCAGAAGTTGGACAAAACGTTTCATATGCAATTATGGGAGCAAAAAATGAAGAAGAAGTTGCAAAATTTCCCGGAAGAATAAGATTAGTCAACGGAAAACCACATTTTATTGGAAAAGCAACTTTTGAGGGAAAATCTCATACAGCCAGAATGACAATTGAAATGATGAAAAAATTTCCATACATGAGATGCACTACTAATGTAAGATATGAAGAAGAATATATTGAAAATGCTAAAAGATATGGCTTAAAAGTTTACGAATTAAAACGTGAAAAAGAACCAGAAGAATTTAAAAATATAGAGGGTCAATCATTAAAATGGGGAATAAATAGTATTATTAAAAATTTAGATAATCCTCCAGATGTGATATACGACAAAGGATTTTGGGGTAAAGAAGCAATGATAAGAGTTTTTGCAAGAAATCCACAGGAAGTAATAAAAAAAGTAAGGGGTATTATTGGCCTAAATTCGTGAAAATTTTTAATTATCCACCACTATTTATTGAAAATACCTTATTTTGTGGTATTATATTATATGTAAACTAATTTAATAAGTAAGGAGGCATTTTATGAAAAAAATTGCTGTTATGACTAGTGGTGGAGATGCCCCTGGAATGAATGCCGCCATTCGTGCTGTGGTTCGTTATGCTGTAAGGAATGACATTCAAGTTCTTGGAATTCAAAGAGGTTATGCTGGACTTTTGGATGAAGATTTTATAGAAATGGATTTTGCATCCGTTGGTGGAATAATGGAAAAAGGTGGAACAATTCTTAGAAGTAGTAGGTGTCCAGAATTTGTGAGAAAAGAGACAAGGCAAGAAGCCGCAAAAATACTTGCAAAACATGGTGTGGAAGGATTAATTGTGATTGGTGGTGAGGGAAGTTTACATGGTGCAATGTTCCTTGAAGAAGAACAAAAGGTACCTGTTGTAGGAATTCCTGGTACAATTGATAATGATATTGCAATGACTGATATGAGTATTGGTGTTGATACATGTCTAAATACAGTTGTTGATGCAATTCAAAAGCTAAAAGATACCGCTTCTTCTCATGAGAGAGCATTTATTGTTGAAGTTATGGGAAGGTCATCCGGATATATTGCAACAGTTGCTGGTCTTGTAACTGGTGCTGAGGCAATAGTAATCCCAGAAATACCCGTGAATTATGAAGCATTAGGAAATAAAATTTTGAAAGAAAGAGAAAGAGGTAAAATTAATTGTATCGTTGTTGTAGCTGAAGGTGCTGCAAGTGCTTATACAGTTGCAAGGCATTTAGAACATAGGATTGGATATGAAACAAGAATAACAATTTTGGGACATATTCAAAGAGGAGGTTCCCCTACAGCTTTTGATAGGCTGCTTGCTTCAAGAATGGGAGTTGCTGCAGTAGAATTCTTAAAACGTGGAACTAGCTACGTTATGACTGCACTACAAGGTGGTAAAATTGTGCCTGTTAAACTGGATGAAGTTCTTAAACAGAAAAAATCTTTAAATATGGAATTAGTTGAGTTAACTGCATTACTATCATGATAAAAATAAAAAACGCATTTGTATGGGATAATGGACATTTTTTTAAGAAAGATTTGTATGTAAAAAATGGAATATTTGTTGATGATTGTAAAAAGTGTGACTATGAAATAGACCTGGAGGGGAAATACATCCTTCCAGGTTTTTCTGATTCCCATGCTCATGTATTAGGAGTAGGGTTAAGCAAGTTAATGCTTAATTTAAATAATAAGAATTTTCAGGATGAAATATTTTCATCTAGCGAAGAAATAATACTTGGACGTGGTTGGACTGAAATAAGTGATAAATACCTATTTGATTCAATAACAAGGCCTGTAATTTTAATTAGGATTTGTGGACATGTTGCATATTTAAATAAATATGCTCAAAAGATACTAGGATTTAATGATTATTTTATCTATGAAAATGATTTAGAAAAAATTTGGAAACTACTACCTGAAGAATACTACATTAAGGCTTTTAAAACTGGGGAATATGAATTTATTTCTAAAGGAATAACTAGTGTACATTCAGATGATTTACATGGAATTACCTTTGAAACATTATTAAAACTTTTAAATGATAGTAAGCTGAGAATATATGAAAAATTGTACACGGAGACGCCTTGGAATTACGAATTCAACAAGGAATATGGTATTTCAAAGATTTTTGGGATAAAACTTTTTGCAGATGGCTCATTAGGCGGAAAAACAGCTTTTTTGTCAAGACCATATAAAAACTCAAAAAATTATGGAACATATATTTTACCAGAAAGTTTTGAATCGATTTTGGACTTTGCAGAAAAAAATAATGTACAAGTTTGTGTTCATGCAATTGGAGATGAAGCAATATCAAGACTTATAGAACTTTTTGGAAGGTTTAATAATCATAGAATAATTCATGCACAGCTTATTAAAGAAAAAGATTTTGAAAAATTAAAAAATTTTAAATTTTCAGTCCAACCTCATTTTTATTTTGAAGATCAAGAAATTTTAAAGAACATTGACACATCAGGATTAATGCTCTATCCTTTCAAAAGAATGTTTGAGGAGGGCTATTTAATTTCATTTTCAAGTGATGGTCCAGTTTCACCTGTCGATCCTAAATATATTATTTCAAGTGCCTTAAAATTAGGTTTTTCATTTGTAGATAGTATTAAACTATATACAGAATATTCTGGAAATATGATTAATGAAAAAATTGGGCTTTTAAAGCCCAATTATAAAGCGGATTTTATAGTATTCAAAGACAAGAATTTAGAAAAACTTGAAGCGGTATTTATAAATGGGGAAAAAGTCTATGATGCTTTAACCCTAAATCCATAGCTTTTTCCAACTTCCCTATTTAAACTTTTTATCATTGCTTTTGTACATTCAATACAACTTGTATCTGCTTCAAATAAGCAAATCTTGTTTGGATATAATGTATAATTTGGTCTATATGGATTTGGAGTTAAATTTGGCATTATTACATTAGCTCCATATTTTAATGCTAATTGTCTTCCAAAAGGATGCAAGCTTCCCATTGCAGTAGTTGCCGGAATATTTGCTGTCGGGATTAAAATTCGTGCAAGAGCTATGATCTTTAACGTTGTTTTTAAATCACCACCTTTTTCGTCTTTCAAAGGTGTATCTGGATTTGGTATAAAAGGGCCAATTCCTATCATATCTGAATCTAGTTCTCTTAAAAAAATAAGATCTTTTGCAAGTTCAATAGGTCCCTGCCCAGGAAGTCCAACCATACATCCTGCACCTACTTCGTAACCTAATTCTTTTAATTTAAACAAATGCCTTTTTCTATTTTCAAAAGTATCACTTGGATGAAGTTTATTGTATAACACTTCATCAGCCGTTTCGTGTCTCATTAGGTATCTATCTGCCCCTACTTCTTTCCATGCCTTATATTCATCAAACTCTCTTTCTCCAATACTTAAAGTTATTGCAACATCAAATTTTTTTATTTCTTTTATTAAATTAGACATAACTTCCTTTGTATAGTATGTATCCTCACCGGATTGCAATACAACGGTTTTTATTCCTCTTTCAGCAATTAATTTTGCCCTGTCAATTATTTCATCAATCGTCATTCTATATCTTTTAATATTTTTGTTTTGGGCTCTCAGACCGCAATATAAACAATCCATACGGCAATAATTTGAAAATTCAATAATTGCTCTTACATAAACTTCATTTCCAACATATTTTTCTCTAATTTCATTTGCATAATTTAATATCTCTTCATCATATTTTTCATTTTCAATTATATGTGCAAGTTGTTCAAAGGTTAGAGAATCTTTTCTTAATTTCTTAATTATTTCGTGCACAATCAACCACCTCTTGAATAAGCTTTTTAAATTCTTCATCACTTCTTTCTAAATTTTCGGTAAAAATTATAAATTTATCATCTTCATATACCACCATTGGTGGTAAATAATATTCATTTCCTGCTTTTTCTATAAAAGATATTCTACGGCCTATTTTTTTATTGATCCAAATTTTGCAATTATACTTTCTTGCAATTTTTTCTAAGATGCTCTTTAAATTACAATCTGACATCTCGGTCCCCCTTATTTATTCTTTCCAGACCATCTAAAACAATATTTTTCTGCTTTTCATCTAATTTTTCAATTTCTTTCTCCAAGACTTTTTTTCCTTCTTTATAAGTCTTTTCTGACGCGTAATCATTTAAGTACTCATTCAATGTAAAAAGTGCATTCGGAGTGCAAAATCTTTTAACAAAACCAGGAATTGCAAATTCCATAAAGTGTTCTCCTGTTCTTCCTGCTCTATAACAAGCAGTACAGAAAGAAGGTATATACTCTTCTTTTAGAAGTTCATAAATTACTTCATCAAGTGTTCTTGTATCTCCTAAGATAAATTGACTCTTTCTTATCACCTCTGGATCAGTCTCAGAATATGAGCCAACACCTATGCTAGAGCCTGCATCAATTTGAGATACACCAAGTTTTAAAACTTCTCTTCTTAGATCTGCCGGCTCTCTTGCTGTTAAAATTAAACCAGTATATGGAACAGCAAGTCTTAAAATGGCAACTAACTTTTTAAAATCTTTATCACTAACTTGGTAAGGAGGCCTTTCCGCTATAGGTGTTCCAACAGCTGGTTCAATTCTTGGAAATGAAATTGTGTGAGGCCCAACTCCAAACCGCTCTTCAAGATGTAAGGTATGATATATTAACCCCATTACTTCAAATTTCCAATCATATAGTCCAAATAAAGCACCTATTCCAACATCGTCTATTCCAGCAAGCATTGCCCTGTCAAGTCCATATAGCCTCCATGCAAAATTGGATTTTGGGCCGCGAGGGTGAAGCTTTTTGTATGTTGGATAATGATAGGTTTCTTGGAAGATCTGGTATGTACCTATTCCAACCTCTTTTATGATTTTATATCCTTCAACAGTCTGTGGGGCAGCATTAACATTTACTCTTCTAATTTCTCCATTGCCATGTTTGGTATTATAAATAATCTCTATTGTTTTAGCTATAAATTCAGGAGAATATTTTGGATGTTCTCCGTATACTACAATTAAACGCTTGTGTCCCTTTGAAACTAGTGCTTTTACTTCTTCTTTCAATTTTTCAAATGAAAGTGTTTTTCTTACAACTTCTTTATTTGATATTCTAAAACCACAATATTCACAATCATTGATACAATCATTTCCAATATATAGTGGCGCAAATAAAACTATTCTGTTACCATATACTTTTTCCTTTAAAGTTCTTGCTGCCTCAAATATTTCCTCCCATTGTTTTTCATCTTTTGCATTCAATAGTGTTGCAACTTCATCTGGATCAAGTCTTTGTTTGTCTAAAGATTTTTGTAATATATTGCGTATTTTTTCACTATCTGGATTAAGATTTGAAGATAGATTTTCTTTTATCTTTTTTTCATCGATAAAAGTTTTTTGTGTGTCTTTTTCCTTTATAAACACATACATAACTTTCACCCCTTTGTAATTGGTATACTTTTTACTTTTACATTTTTTAACTGACCTAATTTTCCTGTAAAACTTCCCAATATGTCATTTGTAGCTCTGAAGAGGACAAAGATTACCGCCATATTTTCATTTTCTATTGGATACCCAACTCTAAGCTTTATATACCTTGAAAAATCATGTAAAATTTGATTCACTCTTTCATATGCATCATCTCTATTTGTAACAATAATGTCTACTGTATAAAACCTTTCCATATAAAAATCCCCTTTCCTTTTTATTTTCCAAGGAAAGGGGAAAATTAATGCATTATTAGCATTTTCTAGCTTTTTCCCCTTTCCTTGGTGTCAGGATAAACTTCCCTCAACCTCAGAAAGGAATATTTTATTTAATTTTTAAAAGCTTTTAAAAGACCTTATTCTGTAACTACTTTATTTTTAACTGATCTATCTGTATAGTAAGTATGTAGTAGTTCATGAGCAATATGGCTATTTGGTTTTTCAAGAAATTCTTCATAAAGCTTTTGTATATCTGGATTTTCATGTGATCTTCTAAGTGTACTAAGTTCATCAATTGAATAAATAGCAGAAGCACGCTTTTTAAGAATATCTGGATCTAGGCTCTTTGGTTGTCCTCCACCACCTATACATCCACCTGGACATGCCATTATTTCAATAAAGTCATAATACCTTGCTCCGTCTCTTATATCATCAAGAAGTTTTTTTACGTTTGCAGTTCCATGGGCAATTGCAACTTTCAATTTTTTGCCTTCTATATCAATTTCGGCTTCTCTAATGCCATCTAAGCCTCTAACTGCATTAAATTCAAGCTTTGGCAATTTTTTGTTAGTAATAATTTCATATGCTGTTCTAAGAGCAGCTTCCATAACTCCACCAGTAACACCAAAAATTGCAGCAGCACCAGTAGAAGTTCCAAGCGGGTTATCAAAGTCTTCGTCTTCAAGTCCAATAAAGTTAATTTGTTTCATCTTTATAAGTTTTGCGAGTTCTCTTGTTGTAATAACATAATCTGTTGTTTTAATTTCTCTTCCATCTTCTAATTTTATTTTTTGCTGTGGTCTTGTAATTTCATCTTTCTTTGCAGTACATGGCATAATAGATACCATAATTATATCTTCTGGATCTACCCCAATCTTTTTAGCAAAGTAAGTTTTTACGACAGAACTCATCATTTGTTGAGGAGATTTAGCACTTGAAACATTGTTTATAAACTCTGGATATTCTTTTTCTAGTAAATTAATCCAGGCTGGACAACAACTTGTAAACATTGGGAATGGCCCGCCATCATTTATTCTACCGATAAGTTCTGTACCTTCCTCTACAATAGTTAAATCAGCAGCAAAGTTTGTATCAAATACATAATCAAATCCTAATCTTCTAATTGCAGCAACCATCTTACCTGTACTTACTGAACCTGGTTCCATACCAAATTCTTCACCGATTGCAACTCTCACTGAAGGAGCTGTTTGGGCAACTAAGATTTTTTTATCTTTTTTATCTAATATTTTGAGTACTTTTCTCCAATCGGGAGTTTCATAAATAGCACCAACTGGACAAAGGTTAGCACATTGTCCACATGAAATACAATTAGTTTCATAAACAGGCATATCAAATGCAGTTTGGGGAATGGTTTTATAACCTCTTTCAATCATGGAATAAATATTCATTCCTTGAATTTCACTACAAACTCTTACACATCTTTGGCATTTTATACATCTTGAAAGATCTCTTTGAATTGAAGGACTACTATCATCAAATACATCTGGAAGATCTGAAACTGGAAATACGGGCTTAATATCATATTTTTGAACAAGTCTTTTAAGTTCACATCTTTGATCTGCTTCACAATACATACAATCATTTGGATGATTAGCCATTATTAGAGATAAATTAAATTTTACTGCATTTTCTACTCTTTCAGAATTCGTATTTATTTTAATTCCATCGTATACTTTAGTTGTACATGCAGGTTGAAGTGTTCTAGCACCTTCAATTTCTACTACACAAACTCTACATGCTCCAATTGGTTCAAGTTCTGGATGATGACACAAAGTTGGAATTTCCATACCAAGCTTCTGAGCTGCCTCTAATACGGTCAAATTATCTGGAACTTCATACTCCTTTCCATTCAAAAAAATTTTTGCCATCATATCCCTCCTTAGATCTGTATTAACGATTTTTTTCACATTCTATCCTCATAAACGAGCTATCATATCCTTTATGTTTTTCTTTCTCAAGTAAATTATATCACAAAGTATTGCCATTTGAAAAGTATCAAACTTGTGAATTTTTGTGATAAATTTAGTTTTTTGAAATTAATTAAACAAAATTACAAATAAAAGGATATTATAAAATTCTTTCTAAAACAATAATCCAAATAGGAATAGTAAACGCAGAAAGAAGAGTTGTAATAGCAACAGTAAGGCTTATTTTAGAAGAATCACCAGTAATTGCATCAATTAATATAACACTATTAATAGCTGTAGGCATGGCGCTTTCTAATACGAACACTCTTGCGAATTCATTATCCATTTTTAAAAGAAAAACGAAAATTAAGGCAAAAGCTGGATATAAGATTAATCTAATTATTGGTGAAAATATAACTGTATTAAAATTTACACTTTCAATCTTTATTCTCGATAATGAAAGACCAGTAAATATTAAAAGAAATGGGATTGCAGAACTTTTAAGCATATTTATTGTTTCAAGTAAGGGGAAAGGAAGTTCTTTGTAGCTAATACCAAAAATAGACAAAAGATAAGCAAAAATTATCACATAAAGGTATGGTAACTTAAGTATGTTTTTAAAATTAATTTTTTCCCCAATGAAAGAGGGTAAAACAATTGAGGCAACAAGCATATTAATTACAGAATAAATAACGCCATATGACATAGCTTTTTCTCCCCAAATAGAATACAAAATGGGATACCCAAGGTATCCCGTGTTAATGTATATACTATTTGTCAAAATTAAAAATCTATCCTTTTTAAAAGCAAATGATAAGATATAAAATAAAACAAATAGGAATAGTATTCCTAATCCATAAGATTTTAGATATGATAATTTCGGAGGATAATCATTTATAAATGTAAATGACAAAACACTAGCCATTATCCATAAAGAAATTTTAGATACAATTTTTATATCGTATGGAAAAATTTTACCAAAAATATATCCTAACATTATAATCAAAAATGGTGGTAATATTGTCAAGAAAGCATTGATCATCCTTTATTCGAGCTCCATATTATATCATTTTTGTATTTTATTTCTTTAATTTCTTCTGGAAATACTATATTTCTTTCCTTAATTAGTTCTAATAACAAATCTTTTGGCAGTGATGTTTCAACCCAAAGTTCTTCGATTGTGACTTTCTCATATCCTCTGTTTGCAAAATTCTGCAAAACTTTTGATAAAGCCTTTTCATATCTTTCCCAATTCATTTCATAATTATTTTCACTAGAATTAGATTTTTTTATATCCTTTTCACTCATGAAATTCCTCCTCCTTTAATTTTTCATAAGCTATTTTTGCTGCCAATTTTTCTGATTCTTTTTTTGAAAAACCCTCAGCCTTTGAATAAATTTTACCATTTATATAAAGTGTTGTTATAAATTTATTTTTTTGTGATACAGTATCATATACTGGTAATTGTTTAAAACGGTCTTGGGTAATTTCTTGGAGTTTTGTTTTATAATCAAAAATTCTCTTTCCACTAAGAAAAATTTCTATATACTTTTTAAAAGTATCATGGAATATATTTTCTATAACATTTAAATCTTTTTTACAATCAATATAAATTGCTGCAACTAATGCTTCAACAACATCTGCAATTATAGATTTTTTGTATTTTCCGCCACTTTTTAACTCACCCTTTCCAAGAAAGATATAATTTTCTATTCCAATATCTATTCCAATTTCATATAATATATCTTCACTTGCTACTGCTGCTTTGATTTGTGCCATTGTACCTTCGTTTAAATTGATAAACTCTTGGTAAAGAATTGTACTAAGCAATAAATCAATAACTGCGTCTCCTAGGAATTCCAAACGTTCGTAAGATTTAACTTTATTCTCATGTGCAAAAGACGTATGTGTTAAAGCAGTGAGCAAGAGTTCTTCATTTCTAAATCTGTATCCAAGCTTATTTTCAAGTTCCATGGGTCGTAATCTTTCCATTCTTCCACCCCAACTACTTGTATTGTTCTTAATTTGTTATTTTTAGATTCCTTCCAAATCACCTTTATTGGAACAGCGAATTCTGGTTGTAATTTCCCTGCTTCTATCCAATACCTAGAGTTTTTGACTCTATAAATTGAAGGGTTTGCAATTACATGCAATATAAGTGGTTTTTTAGCTACTATTACTTCATCTATAACGTCAATATTTTCAATTTTTTTCTTTATTTCATTAATGTTATCAACCATAGGCTTAACATTAATAATTGCAATATTCTTAGAAAGTGGTCCTACAATTTTCACATTTGCAAGTTCAAGATTTTTGGGGACATTTTCAAGCAATATTTCATTAGCAAGATCAACTGCTTTCCCATGATAATCCAAATTTGTCATAATCTTTAAAAGATGTTTTAATTTACAACCTTCCCTTTTTGAATTTTCACCTATTCTCTCCAATTTAAATGAATAAAAATCCAAAATATTTTGGATTTCAGATTTATTTAAATCACCTAATGGTGCATATAAACCATTGAAAACTTTTAATCCTGTTTTTCCCCAGCTATCACTTTGATTTGAGCCGGTTATAACTAATCTATCTTTTGCATACTTTTTTACTGTATTCATTTTTACAGTTTTAGTACACATGTTACATGAAGGTCCATTTTTCCATATTTCTTTTTGATATAATGATTCAAGAAATGTAATCTTTATCCCCATTTTCTCAGCAGATTTTTTAACAATTTCAATACTCCTTTTATATGTAAAAAGTCCATAAACAACATTGACCAGTTCAACATTTTCTGGCCCAAGTGCTTCTTTAGTAAGAAGAGCTGCCACTGTACTATCTAGCCCTCCAGAAAATGCAATTACAACATTTTTATTACCGTATTCTTTTACAACCTCTTTAATTTCATTCTTTATATTTTCAGCCAATTTTTCAATACTCATTTTTATCCCCCTTCAAGTTCATGTATGCTACTAATTTTCTTTTTAAAATCATTCTTTTGTACAATCAAATATTCAGAAGTGATCTTTTTTATTTTGTAGCCATTTATAGTGTCATTTCTTTTAAAAATTAAGTTTTTCTTCCACGCTATGGTAAGTAGAAAAGGAAATAATCTAAAAAATTTATAATAAATATTAAATTTGTTTATAAATATCTCCAAAATTAAATTAATTTCAAATTTTTTTCCAGTAACTTTTGAAACAGAAGTGCCTTCAGGTGGAGTTTCATTATTTACATTCAATCCGATACCAACTACAATAGCTTGTACTTTTCCATTTTTGCTTATTATTTCTGTAAGTATACCAGAAAGTTTTTTTCCTTTAAAAAATATATCATTTGGCCACTTAATTTTAGCAGATATTTTCAAATTTTTCAAAATTGACAATAGTGTAATTGCTGAAAGTTTAGTGTAAAAATTAGGATATTTTAAATTTTTCTTAAAAAGTATAGAAAACCATAATCCGCCTTCTTGTGAAATCCACACTCTTCCAAGTCTTCCCCTGCCTTGAGTTTGAACTTTTGCTAATACTATTGTTCCATTGTCAAGATTTTTATAATTCTCTTTTACATATGTGTTCGTACTATTTATTTTATCAAAACAAATTAACTTACTTTTTTCTAGCATACAAAAACCTCCGTATTAAATCTCGATAGAATATACTACTAAAAATTAAATAAACTAAAATTCCAATCAAAATTTGTATCAAGAACCAAAACTCATTATTTATAAAGTCAATCGAATATATTACGAATAACATTATAAGACTATTTAATGATATTTTTAAAAAGTCTTTTATTGGAAAAGTCTTTACAGAAAATAATAAATACAAAACTCCTATAATACCTGCAATACTTGTAGCTAAAGCAACTCCAACAGGTCCATATTTTAAACCAAAAATTAAATCTAAAATAATATTTGACAAAGATACTATGGTGGCTGCAATAAAAGGTGTTTTTGTGTTTTTTATAGCATGATAACTCCTAGAAATAGTTGAATAAATTCCATAAAAAGGTAATCCTAATGTATATGCAATTAAAATTCTGGATGTTGTCAATGTGTCTGTAGAAGTAAATGCTCCATGTTCATAAAAAAATCTAATTATTGGAGTTGATAAAAATATTAATCCTACCATAGATGGTATTGTAAAAAATAAGGTTGATTTTAAGGCATCATTTAAATGATAATTAAAATTTTTTCTGTCATTCGATATCTTTGATAAGACAACCGTAGAGACTGATACAGCAAAAAGGCCATATGGAAGTAAATAAAATCTAGAAGCGTACTGCAGGTATGAAATACTTCCTTTGTCGTAAAAGGATACAACATTCATATCAACAACAGTGTTTATTTGTGAAACTACCATAGTAATAAATGTAGGAAAGAATAATTTTAAAAAATGCGGAAAATACTTTAGCGTAAAATAATATTTATGTTTTAAAATTGATTTTATAATGCTTAAAAACATTAGCATTGATCCAATTAAAAAACCTACCGTAGGTGAAATTATTCCATCCTTAGTTGATAAAAATGTCCCAATTATTATAGTTATATTAGAGATACTAGGAGTCAGTGCTGGCCAAAAAAAATTGTTATTTGTGTTTAAAATAGAATAAGAAATTGCCCATAAGAATATAAAGTATATTGAAGGTGACGTAATTAATAAAAGCTTTTTAGCCAGTATCTTTGTTTCGTATGAGCTGCCTGCTCCAAATAAGTTGATTATTAGTTCTGGAAAAAAATAAGATAATATAACTAATGCAAAAATTATTAAAGAAAAGCCATTAATAACTGATGATAAAAATTTGTCTTTTTCCTCTCCACTTTTTTCTGAATAAAGTGGGACGAATGCAGAAGACATGGCTCCTTCACCAAAAACTTTTCTAAGAAAAAAGGGAAACATGATGGCTATAAAGTATGCATCAAGTTCATATGAAACACCAAAATATTTTGCAAATAAAACATCTCTGAATAATCCTAAAATTCTAGAGAAAAATGTTGCAATAGAAAAAAGAATGCTACTAAATAGTATAGACATATTTTTCCTCCAAACATTTCCTTTCAAAAAAGTATTATAGCACTTCTATTAAAAATGGTCTATTTGTGGTAAAATATCAATGAAAAAATAAATTGTAGGAGGTGTTGTAGGTGGTTATTCTATATTCAGCACTTGTTATGGGAGCTTTGGGATTAGGATTTGGATTATTTCTTGCATTTAGCAATGAGAAATTTAAGGTCGAAGTTGATCCAAGAATTGAACAAATAACAAAGGTTCTTCCCGGAATTAACTGTGGTGCTTGTGGATATCCTGGATGTGAAGGGTATGCTGCAGCTATTGTAAAAAAAGGTGATGCAATTGATAAATGTTTACCAGGTAAAAAAATGGGAGTAAGTGAAAAGATTAAAGAAATTTTGGAACAAAATAAATAAAATATGACTAAAGTTGAAATAGCAAGTTTAAGTAGTCTTGGCTATTCAATTAATGAAATAAAAAATGGTTACATCAAAAGCAAAGACATTCAAAGAAAAAGGTTTATAGAAAATAAACTAGCAAAATGGCTGGAATTTTCAGGAAATGGTATTATTACATTTTTTGATGATGAATATCCTGAATATTTAAAAAACATTTGGAAGCCACCAGTTGTACTTTTTTATAAAGGAAATGTTCATCTGTTAAAAAAAATATGTTTTTCTGTAGTTGGAACTAGAAGTATGACAGTATATGGAAAAAGTATTACTGAAAAATTTGTGAAAAAACTAAGTGATTTTTTCGTTATAGTAAGCGGGATGGCAATTGGGATTGATGCCGAGGCTCATAAAAATTCGAAACAGACAATTGCTGTTCTTGGATGTGGAGTTGATATTTGCTATCCAAAGCAAAATAAAAATTTATACGATAAAATTTCTAAAGAAGGATGTCTAATTAGTGAATATTTGCCTTGGGAAAGTCCAAAAAAACATTATTTTCCTCTTAGAAATAGGATCATAGCTGGGATTTCTGAAGGAGTTTTAATAGTTGAGTGTAAGAAAAAAAGTGGGACTATGATTACAGCTAATTATGCAATTGATTTTGGAAAAGACCTTTTTACTGTGCCGGGGAACATATTTTCTTTGAATTCTGAAGGGCCAAATTTTTTAATAAAAAATGGAGCATATCCTGTTACAGATCCTGATGAAATATTAGATTTCTATATAATGAGAGGTGTTATAAATGAAAGTAATAGAAAAAATTGAGGATATGAAGAAAATATCGAAGGAGATTCTTGAGTCAAAAAAGACTATAGGTTTTGTTCCAACGATGGGTTTTTTACACGAAGGTCATCTTTCGCTTGTAAAAGCTGCAAAAAGTGAAAACGATATAACAGTAGTAAGTATTTTTGTTAATCCAACCCAATTTGGTCCGAATGAGGATTATAACAATTATCCTAGAGATCTTGAAAGAGATCTCTCAATGTTAAAAGATATGGAAGTTGACTATGTTTTTGTACCATCAGTTGATGAAATGTATCCAGATTCTTTCTCAACATATGTTGAAGAAATAAAACTTTCAAAATTTTTGTGTGGTGCTTCAAGACCTGGACACTTTAGAGGAGTCTGTACTGTCGTTACTAAATTATTTAACATTGTAAAGCCTACAAGAGCTTACTTTGGTCAAAAAGATGCACAGCAATTTAGAATTTTAAGAAGAATGGTAAGAGATTTAAACATGGATGTAGAGCTTGTTGAAATGCCTATTGTAAGAGAACCTGATGGGCTTGCGTTATCATCAAGAAATACTTATTTAAATGATGAAGAAAGAAAAGAAGCTGTTAGACTTTATAAATCTCTATTGAAAGCTAAAAAATTAGTCGAATCAGGAGTAAAAGATGTTGAAATTATTAAAAATGAGATGAAAAAGATTTTAACACATCCTTTGTTAAGAATAGATTATATTGAAATAGTTGATGAAGAAAACTTGGAGCCTATAGAAAAAATAGATCGAAGAGTTATAATTGCAATCGCAGTATTTGTTGGAAAAGCAAGATTAATTGATAATATGATAATATAAATTAGACAAGGAGCTGGTACAATTGATTTATAAACTTATTTACGGGGTTCCTGATGTAAATAGCGAAGCCGTGATTAAAGAAAAAAGAGTTAAAATGCTTCAAAAAAGTGAAAAATATAAAATCGAAAATATTTTCGAAGATATTTCTTTAAAAAAGGAAGGAGAATTTTTAATATTAGAGAAGAAAATAGAAGAAGGGATGATTTTTGGATTTGGTGATAAAGTAGGGCAATTTAATAGAAGAGGAAAGCAATATATATTCTGGAACACCGATAATTTTACTCACCATCCAGGTTCTGAACCTTTATATAAAAGTTTCCCGTTTTTTATTTTTATAAATGAAAATAAAAAGTATGGAATATTTACAGATTATCCGGGATATATGGAAATTGATTTGGATAGCGAAGGAAAAAACATAATAACATTTAAAATTAAAGGAGAAGGATTTACTCAGTATGTTATTTTAGAAGAAAAAATAGACAAATTATTAAAAAGTTATCTATATTTAACAGGTAAAAATGTAGCTTTTCCTTTCTGGAGTCTTGGATATCAACAAAGTAGATGGAGTTATTTTTCAAAAGAAGAAGTTTTAAATTTGGCAAAGACTTTTAGAGAAAAACAAATTCCCTGTGATGTTATATGGTTAGATATAGATTATATGGATAGTTATAAATTATTTACATGGAATAAGGAAAAGTTCTCTGATCATAAAGAAATGCTAGAAGAATTGCATAAAATGGGATTTAAAGTGTCTGCAATACTAGACCCAGGAGTTAAGGTTGAAAAAGGTTATGAAGTATTTGAAGAAGCGAAAGATAGATATTTTTTAAAAGACAATATGGGAAAAGATTTCGAAGGTGCAGTCTGGCCAGGTAGAGTTAGGTTTCCTGATTTTACAAGCAAAAATGTCAGAAAATGGTGGTCGCAAAAAGTTAGAGAATTTGTAAAAGATGGCATTGATGGAATATGGAATGATATGAATGAGATTGCAATTTTTGGAACCGATGAAGATATAACACATGCAAAAGAAAAATTGGAAAATTTAAAGTTAGAAGATGGAATAGGTGTTGCTGGAGCATTTGGGGAAATTGGTTCCATACCAAGGAAAGATAGAGGCTATGAAATTATACATTTAAATGGTAAAAAACATTATAAATTGAGAAATGTCTATGGTTTCAACATGATACGTGCTACTCAGGAAGGATTTCAAAAAAATTATAGAAATATAAATATAACAAGAGCAGCATATTCAGGAGTGCAAAGGTTTGGCGGTGTCTGGACTGGTGATAACCATAGTTGGTGGGAACATATATTACTTGAAATCCAAAGAATTATGTCTCTGAGTTTAGTCGGAGTTTTTAATACAGGTTTTGATGTAGGAGGGTTTGGTGGAAACACATCTGCAGAACTAATGGTAAGGTTTATGCAATTAGGTTCTTTTATGCCACTATTTAGAAATCATTCTGCGATTGGAACGAGAAGGCAAGAACCTTGGACTTTTGACAAAAAGTATGAAAAAATACTAAAGAGGATAATAGAGCATAGATATAGACTTATTCCTTATTTGTATAGTGAATATATGATAGGCATATTAAAGGA
This sequence comes from Thermosipho japonicus, assembly GCF_014201655.1. NCBI lineage: Bacteria > Thermotogati > Thermotogota > Thermotogae > Thermotogales > Fervidobacteriaceae > Thermosipho > Thermosipho japonicus. The sequence continues at coordinate 38,664 of NZ_JACHEX010000001.1, read as the reverse complement.
TATTCCATTAATAGCACCTTTATTTTTGCATTTTGAAAAAGATAAAAAAACTTATCAGATTGATGATCAATTTATGGTTGGAAGAAATATTATAGCTGCACCTGTCTATAAACCTGGAGTAAAAAGCCGTTTAGTATATCTTCCAAAGAAGTCCTTTGATTTGAACAATAATAAATTCTTAAATAAAGGATGGCAGGAGGTAAACGTAACATTAGAAGAAATACCTCATTTTGCAATAGATGGTTCAATTATTTTCATGCAAGAGTCAAAACAATATTTAGAAAATTCATACAACGATGAAATTTTTGGAAAAGTATTTGCTTATAGTGGTAAAGCAATAGGTTATTTTTACGAAGATGATGGAAAAACAAATAATTACAAAAAAGGAATGTATAACTTATACAAGTTTGTTTATAACCACGGCGAACTTAAAATAAAGAAAATACGTGAAGGGTATAAGCACAAAAAACGTAATTTTTCTTTTGAAATATATACAAAGACCAGCATAGAAAAGATAAATGCAGAATTTTAGGAGGTGTAATTATGCAATTTGGAGAATGGACAAAAGAGTTATTTGGGCGAAAAATGATAGTTCAACATGGAAAAGTAGCTAAACAATCAGCTGGTTCCGTCTGGGTGCAATTTGGGGATAGTGTAGTCCTTGCTACAGCAAATATTTCTGATAGAACTATAGAAGGAGTAGATTTTGTTCCTTTAACAGTTGAATATCAAGAAAAATTTTATGCTGCTGGGAAAATTCCTGGAGGATTTATTAAGAGAGAGGGGAAACCTTCTGAATCTGCAATACTTTCTGCAAGATTAATTGATAGACCAATAAGGCCTCTATTTCCAAAATATTTAAGAAATGATGTTCAGTTAATTGTTACTGTATTATCTGTTGATAGTAATACTCCACCAGATGTAACTGGAATAATTGCAGCTTCACTTGCATTAAATGTTTCAAAGATTCCATTTGGGGGTATCGTTGCAGGTGTAAGATTGGGATATGTTGATGGTAAATTTGTTGTTTTTCCAACTGAAGAACAGCTTGAAAAAAGTAAACTAGATATTGTTGTTGCCGGAAGTAAAGATGCTATTACAATGGTAGAAGGCGAAGCAAAAGAAGTAACGGAAGAAGAGATGGTAAATGCATTAATGGTAGCACACGAAGCTATCAAAGAGATTATTAAATTTGAAGAAGAAATTTTAAGCCAGTTTAATGTAGAAAAAATGGAAATTGAAGAGCCAAAACCTAATGAAACATTAATAAGTAAATTTGAAGAAATGATATCAGAGGAAGAATTGAGGAATAAACTTCTAATTAAAGAAAAGCTAGAAAGATCTTCAAAATTAAAGGAATATAGAGATCAAATACTTGAAAAGCTATTTGAAAATGTTGAGATGGAAGATGATGAAAAAACTTTACAAGAATCCTTATTGAAAGAGTATTTTGACGAGAAGACAAAAAAATTAATGAGAAAAATAATTATTGAAGAGGGAATTAGAGCAGATGGTAGAAGAGTTGACGAGATTAGACCTATTACTTGTGAAGTTGGAGTACTTCCAAGAACCCATGGTTCAGCATTGTTTACAAGAGGTGAAACTCAGAGTTTAGGGATTGTAACCTTAGGGGCTCCTATGGAAGAACAAATAGTGGACACAATAATGGAAGAAGGCACAAAAAGATTTATTCTACATTATAATTTCCCACCATTTTCTGTTGGTGAAGTAAAACCATTAAGAGGTCCAGGAAGAAGAGAGATAGGTCATGGTCATCTAGCTGAAAGGGCATTAAAAGCTGTTGTGCCAAGTGAAGAAGATTTTCCATATGTTGTAAGGGTTGTCTCAGAAATTCTCGAATCAAATGGTTCATCATCAATGGCTACTGTGTGTTCCGGTTCACTAGCATTAATGGATGCTGGTGTTCCTATAAGAACTCATGTAGCTGGCGTTGCTATGGGACTTATAATAGAAGATGGCAAGGAAGTTGTTCTTACAGATATTCAAGGATTGGAAGATCATTGGGGAGATATGGACTTCAAAGTTGCTGGCACGAGAAATGGAATAACAGCTTTTCAAATGGATTGTAAAGTTGCAGGTGTTGGTGAGGAATTACTTAAAAGGGCTTTGCAACAAGCAAAAGAAGCACGTATGAAAATTCTAGATATTATGTTCAATACTATAGAAAAACCAAGAGAATCACTATCACCTTATGCCCCATTAATTGTAACAATTGAAATTGATCCAATGAAAGTAGGAGAATTGATAGGTCCTGGAGGTAAAGTTATTAAATCTATCATAAAAGAATATGACGTAGAAATTTCAATTGATGATACTACTGGTAAGGTTTCAATTTATGGAAAAGATCAAAAGAAGGTTAATGAAGCGATAGAATATATTAAGACGATTACTAAAGATATTGAAGTAGGAGATGTTTTTGAAGGAAAAATTACAAGAATTGAACCTTATGGTATTTTTGTTGAATTAATGCCTGGAAAGATTGGTCTTGCGCATTCAAGTAAACTTGGTGAAGATTCTAAAAACTTTAAGGAAAAATATAAAATAGGTGATACTATAAAAGTTATTGTTGTTAATATAGATGAAAATGGAAGAATACAACTTGGGAAAACTAATTAATAATAGGTGATATGATGAAAAAGGTTGCTCTAAACAATGGCTTAGAAGTATATTATTACAAAATTGATGAAATTAGATCTGTAACAATAGCTTTTAATGTAGGAGTTGGTTCAGTATATGAATCAACCGATCTTCTCGGAATTTCTCACTTTATAGAACATCTTTCTTTTAGAGGAACAGAAAAATATTCTATGAAAGAATTAAAATTAACTGTTGAATCAGTTGGAGGCTTACTTAATGCATGGACGGATAAGGAAAATACTGTATACTATGCCAAAGTACCTTCATCAATGGCTTACGAAACTTTTGATGTATTAAAAGAAATAGTTTTTTATCCAGTTTTTAAAAAAGAGGATTTGGAACTTGAAAGAGAGATTATTTACCATGAATATCTATCAAATAAAGAAGAACCTTTAAACAATTTATATGAATTAATGTTTCAAGAAGGAATAGATGGACCCCACTCAAAACCTGTAATTGGCTTTGAAGAAACTATAAAATCAATAGGATTGGACGATATAAAAGAATTTCATGAAGAATTTTATAATCCATACAATGTAAAAGTGATAATAGTTGGCCATTTACCTGAAGAAGTTTTTGGTAAAATTTTAAAAGATTTAGAGAAAATTAAAAAGCCTGGTGAAAGAACTATAAAACATAAGAGCATTATTAAACATGGTATCATACGAAGAAAAATAATGAAAAATGCAAATCAAGTGCATATGTTATATGTAACTGATGGTTATTCATTGCAAGAAACAGATAGATATGCAGCTATTGTTTTGAATACTATTTTAAGTAGTGGAATGAGCTCATATTTTTTTGAAGAAATAAGGGAAAAAGAAGGCCTTGTTTATGATATTTATACTTCAAATCTTTCACATAAAAATTGGGGGATTTTTAATATTTATGCGGCAACTTCAATAGAAAAAGTTCAAAAATTTCATGAGAAGATGTTAAATTCAATTAATAATTTTAATTTAACTGATGAATTATTTGAATACGGTATTAAAAGATTAATTGGAAAGCTTGAACTTTCTACTGAAAATACTTCAACTTTAACGACACTTATAATTGAATATATATCAAATGAAGTAGAGCCAGAATTACCTAACGATATTGTTTCTAAGATAAAAAATATTACAAAAGACAATGTGAATAATGTTTTTGAAAAATTGTTTAGCTCTAAATGGTCATTATTTTATGTGGCAAATGAAAATATTGATTATTTTGATAAACTTGGAGGGGTAAAATTTGATTATTTGGAAAAACGTTAATAAAGTAAAGCCAGGCGAAAAGCTTGGTGAAGATGTTTATGATCCTTCAGGTTTTATTGTCTTACTAAAAAAAGGTTCAATATTAAAAGAAGGAGATATCGTTCTTCTAAAAAACAGAGGAGTTAATTCTCTTCCAATATATGAAGAAGAAATATTTATTAGTAGTGAAGTAGAGCCAACAATTGATTATGAAAACTATCGAGTCCTCTCTGAGGAATTAGAAAATGCATTCAATGAAATTAAAAATGGTCAAATGAATATAAGTACTATGGTTGAACAATCTGAAAATATTTTGAATGAGGTATTGAAAAAAATTGATGAAAAAATATTGAATTTGTTAAACAATGATTCAAAACCTCTTATAAGACATTGTATAAATGTAGCTGTAATTTCCTCAATAATTGGGATAAATTTAGGTTTTGACCGCGAATTACTAACAAAGCTAGTTATTTCTTCATTTTTGCATGACTTATCACATGACAAGCCAATTCGTGATGTGATAAACTATTATGATACTCACCCAATAAAATCAGCAGCGTTAATAAAGAATTACTTTGAAACAAATAATGATATACTTCTTGGAGTTTTACATCATCATGAGAGATATGATGGGAAAGGATTTCCAAGAGGTTTAAAGGAAAGCTCAATACCAATTTTCTCAAGAATTATTGCTGTTGCAGATGCTTATGATACTTTGATTAGTAAGGATTTTCCTGGTGATGCTTTAACCCCATATGAAGCTTTAAAATTTATAATTATTAATTCTGGAAAGTACTTTGACCCCCAAATTGTTTCAAAATTTGTCCATTATGTTGGAATATATCCAACTGGTACGATAGTCGAGCTTAGTGATGGTAGAAAAGGTGTGGTTCTTAAAGTATCTAATGGTGTGTTTCCCATTGTAAAGGTAGAAAATAGGGAAATTGACATAAAAAAAGAGAAAATATCAATAAGAAAAATATTAAAAGAATAGGAGGAAGAAATATGAGTGATTTTGATAAATTAACACCTAAACAGATTGTTGAAGAACTAGATAAATATATTGTTGGACAAAGTAAAGCTAAAAAAGCTGTAGCTATCGCTATTAGAAACAGAATTAGAAGGCAAAGATTATCAGACGAATGGAAAAAAGAGATTACTCCAAAAAACATACTGATGATAGGGCCAACCGGTGTTGGTAAAACTGAAATTGCAAGAAGACTTGCACAATTGTCTGGTTCTCCATTTTTGAAGATAGAAGCAACAAGGTTTACTGAAGTTGGATATGTAGGAAAGAATGTTGACTCAATGATAAGAGAGTTGGTAGAAATAGCTGTTAATATGGTCAAACAACAAAAAATGAAAGAAGTTGAAGAAAAAGCAAAGTTAAATGTTGAAGAGAGAATTTTAGATGCATTGGTTCCTTTGAAAAAGAGAACACAAATTCCATTTGCAAATATTTTTGGAATGCAGATGGAAAAACCACAACAAACTGATGACTATTCAGAGAATTTAAGAAAAAGAGAAGAGTTAAGAAGAAAATTACGTTCTGGAGAACTTGATAATGAGGAAATTGAAATCGAGATTGAAACCTCAAATTCTCCAATTGGTTTTATTGGACTTCCAGAAATGGAAGATATTGGTATGGATTTATCAAACGTTCTTGGAAATATATTTCCAAAACAAAAAAAGAGAAGAAAAATGAAAATTTCTGAAGCAAAAAAAGTTTTGCTTCCTATAGAAGAAGAAAAATTAATTGATATGGACGAAACAGTCCAAACAGCTCTTGAACTTGCGCAAAATAGAGGAATTATATTCATAGATGAAATGGATAAAATAGCAGCTAAAACAGGGAGTGCTGGACAAGACGTTTCAAGGCAAGGAGTTCAAAGAGATTTATTACCAATTGTTGAAGGTACTACAATAACAACGAAATACGGCCCAGTAAAAACAGATTACATATTATTTATAGCAGCTGGAGCATTTCATGTTTCAAAACCTTCAGATCTTATTCCAGAACTTCAAGGTAGATTTCCAATAAGAGTCGAACTTGAGCCTCTAAAGGAAGAAGATTTTGTAAGAATACTAGTTGAACCAGAAAATGCTCTTACAAAACAATATCAAGCGTTATTATATACTGAAAACGTACAATTAGAATTTACGGATGATGGAATAAAAGAGCTTGCAAGGGTTTCTTACAAATTAAATCAAAAACTTGAAAATATTGGAGCTAGAAGACTTTATACAGTGCTTGAAAAAGTCTTAGAAGATGTATTGTTTGAAGCACCAGAAATAGAAGAAAAAGTAATTGTAGATTCTGATTATGTAACAAAGAAATTAAAGGGAATAATCGAAGATGAAGATTTAACTTCATACATTTTGTAGGAGGGGAAATTAAGTGAAAACTGCTACAAAGAAAAAGCTTAAAGAGTCTTTACTTGCTTATTTGTTTTTATTACCATCTCTTATAGTTCTAGGAATATTCGTTTTCTGGCCAGTCGGTTTTTCCTTTGTTTTAAGTTTTTTTAAATGGGATTTTAGAAATATGAATGCCCCTTACTTTAATGGTTTTGATAACTATATAAGTATTTTTGAGTTTGACTATCCTCCAAAATATTCATTTTTTGGTAGCTTTATTTTTTCAATTGGTTACATTTTAATTGCTATATTGATTGTTATTACCTTTTATACATTAATCACAGTATTTAGTAAAAAAAAGAACACCATTTTACTTTTACTAAATGTCATTCCGATTTTATTAATCCCATTTTTAAAAAACATAAATTTGTATCTTATGATTTTCTTTAACATTGTAGTTTTTATTTTGGTATTTTACAACTTTAAAAACAGTGAACAAATGAAACTGTACAGAAACTATACATGGTTAAATGTAGCTGCTATTATTTTCACTTATGTTATGATAGAAGCAAGCAAATTTAACGAAAATGGTTTATTAAACTTTTTTATGGACGCTAAAGACAAAAATTTATTTGTTAAAGCTTTGGTTAATACTTTTTATTATGTTATTTTAACCGTTCCTATTACTCTTGCAATATCACTTTTCCTTGCGGTTCTTTTAAATTCTAATATAAGATTTAAAGTGTTTTTCAGAACAAGTTATTTTATACCCTTTGTTACTTCTGTTGTTGCTGTATCACTAGTTTGGAAATGGATTTTTAATGATGAATTTGGTCTTTTAAATTATTTTTTATCATGGTTTGGTATAGAGCCAATAAGGTGGCTTAAAGACGAAAAGTGGACAATTCCAACAATTGCTATTGTTTCTATCTGGAAACAAATTGGATATGATGCAATTATTTTTCTTGCTGGTTTACAAAATATTGACCAATTTTATTATGAAGCTGCAGAAGTTGATGGTGCAAATTCGTGGCATAAATTTTCAAAAATTACTTGGCCTCTACTTTCACCAACAACATTTTTCTTATTAATAGTTTCTATGATTGGAGCATTTAAAGTTTTTGCCCAAGTTTATGTTCTTTACGATGGTTTACCAGGTCCATATAATAACAGTGGTATGACAATGGTATATTATGTTTTTGACCTTTTTTACAGGCAACAAAGAATGGGAATTGCAAGTGCTGCTGCGTATCTTTTGTTTGGCATAATTTTAATATTTACAGCTATTCAATATAAAGTTGGAAATAAAGTCGTAGAATACGTATCGTGAGGTGAAAGTGATGAAGAAATTGATTATCTATTTATTACTATCAATTGGCTTCGTTGTTATGATTATGCCTTTTGCATGGATGATTGTTACTTCTTTTAAACTCCCAAGTGAAGTTCAACAATGGCCGCCTAAATGGTTTTCAAAAAATTTCTTTTCTACACGACAAGTAAAAGTTGAAACAAAAATTGGAGCATTAAGAACACTGAAAGGCATAAGCTTAAGTGAGGCTCTAAGTTTTACATCATCAAAAGATGACAATCAAAATGTTCTAAATATATCAGTTGAAGATGATCCTTTTTATCGAGGGAAAATGATAATAGATATAACTGGATACGATTATATTGAAAGGGCTTCATTAGATAATTTTAGTAAATGGATTAAATATTTGAAATTTCCACAGCAATTTTCGACTGAATCCCCAGAAAAGTTCTTTGAAGAAGTTTTTCTCTTTTATAATAGCGGAAGTTCTCCTTATTTTAAAAGACTAAACTATATTTCAAATCTTGAGACGAAAATTAACAATGCAATATCTGGAATAGAGCTAGTGGATAAATTTGTGGAGAGAAGAATTTCAGATAAGAGCGAACAAACAAGATTTAAAGATTTCCTAAATAAAGCTAAAGAAAGTCTCATTACTTTAAGAGAAGATATATTAAAATACAAAGCAGGTAAATCTTTAGTATTAACTAATGATGAAATTAACCGACTTTACAAGCTTTTAGTTTCTATAAATTTAGTCTATGATAGCAAAAATGAATTAACAAATATTTATAATGCAAAGGTTGTAAATGTCATTTCACAAGAAAAGGATTACATTAAATTTTATTTAGAGGTGTATAAATACTTCAAACAATTACAAATTAAAAGAGTTGATAAACCAATTATTGCAAAAGTTATGACAAAAAATGAACGAATAGCATTATTGAAAGAAAATTTAAAGAAATTACCTGAGTCAGAAATTTTAAACAGTCTAATTACTTCAGAAGATTTTGATAATCTTCCTGAAAAGTTTTCTAAAAAAATTGACAACTATTTTTTAAATGAATATAAGGTTGAAACATCATTTCTAAATAATTTGAAAAGTTTAGTTGTTACTTATAAGAATCTTTTAATTGAAGAAGGAATCGATTATGAACAAATTTTAAAGAATGGAAGTTTTGATAATTTGTTAGATATTTCTGATAAAATATTAAGTGATAGTAGTTCATATAGAATATTAAAAGCAAAGATTGGAAGTATTTCTGATGAATTAGAAAATTATAAAAACTTTTTGAAAAATTTAATTCTACTTACTGATCAGCTTGACTTAGTAAGAAAGGTTTATAATAATTCAATGAATTCATGGAGGATTATTGATGCCCCAGAATTTGTTAAAGCAGTTAGAGTAAGAAATGGTGAAGTTATAGAAATTGAGTTGAATGGAATTGCTCCTATTTATCTAAGCGATGACAATTTATCAACAATAAATCTTTCATTTACATTTGGTGAAATAATAAAGAATATATTCCAAAATTATGTTGATGCATGGAAAGCTGCGCCTTTTGGTCAGTATTATATTAATACCGTTTTTGTCGCGACAGCAACAACAGTATTAGAAGTAATATTAGCATCTATGGCTGCTTATGCATTTTCTTGGATGAATTTTCCTGGAAAAAATGTTTTGTTTGGTTTGTTCTTAGCAACAATGATGGTACCTGGTGAAGTTTTATTAGTACCAAATTTTATAACTATTTCAAAATTTGGTTGGATTGATACATACTATTCGTTAATTATTCCTTGGATTGTTAGTGTTTTTGCTATATTCTTAATGAGACAACATTTTCTATCAATTCCAAAAGAACTATTTGATGCTTCGAAAATAGATGGTTGTTCACACTGGAGATTTTTATGGCAAATAGTTGTACCACTAAGTAAGCCCGTAATAATAACTGGTGCTCTCTTAAAATTTGTTGGAAGCTGGAATAGTTTCTTATGGGTTTTAATAGTAACTAATTCTGATAAATATAGAACATTACCGGTTGGTCTTCAAAACTTTAGTTCAGATGTTGGAACACTATATAACCAGTTAATGGCAGCTGCGACATTTTCAGTACTTCCAGTGATCATACTATTTTTATTCACACAAAAATATTTCATTAAAGGAATTGCAAGAACTGGTTTAAAATAATCAAGGAGGGGGTCATATGAAAATATTTCTTGATACCGCTAATTTGGATGAAATAAGGCGTGGAGTTGAATGGGGAGTAGTGGATGGAGTAACTACAAATCCAACATTAATCTCTAAAGAAGGAAAACCTTTTGAAGAAACAATTAAAGAAATTTGCAATGTTGTGCAAGGTCCCGTCTCAGCTGAAGTTATTTCCTTAAACTTTGAAGGAATGATAGATGAAGCAAGAAATCTTGCAAAAATTGATGAAAACGTTGTAATTAAAATTCCAATGACACCCGATGGAATAAAAGCTGTAAAAGTACTTTCAAAAGAAGGGATTAAAACTAATGTTACTTTAATATTTAGTCCCAACCAGGCTTTACTTGCAGCAAAGGCTGGTGCAACGTATGTTAGTCCTTTTGTAGGGAGAGTTGATGATTTAGCAAATGATGGACTCAAAATTGTAGAAGAAATAATGCAAATATATGAAAATTATGATTTTGAAACGGAAGTTATAGTAGCAAGTGTAAGACATCCAATGCATGTACTTGAGGCTGCGCTTATTGGTACCGATATTGCAACAGTTCCATTTAGTGTTCTCGAAAAAATGTTTAAACATCCAATGACTGATCTTGGTATAGAAAGATTTTTAAAAGATTGGGAAAAATATAAAATGGGAAGGTGAGTATTTTGTATAGAACTCATACTTGTGGGGAATTAAATATTAAAGATGTTGGAAAAAAGGTTGTTTTATCCGGATGGGTTGATAGAATACGAGATTTAGGAGGAATAAAATTCATAATTTTGCGAGATAGATATGGTGTAACTCAGATAGTTGTAGATCCAGAATCGCCAGCTTATGAAATTTCGCAACAAATAGGTAGAGAATGGGTAATACAAATTGAAGGAACAGTTTCTGAAAGGCCAGAAAGTACAAAAACGGAAACTCAAACTGGTGAAATTGAAGTAATTGTAGAAAAAATAACTGTTTTATCAAAAGCAGAATTACCTCCTTTTTATCCAGGAGATAAGGTATCTGAAGATTTAAGGTTGAAATATAGATATCTAGATTTAAGAGATAAAAATATGAACAAGAATCTCATTGTAAGGCATAAAATGGCACAAGCTGCCAGAGAATTTTTGAATAAACATGGATTTTTGGAAATAGAAACGCCTTATCTAACAAAAAGTACTCCTGAAGGTGCGAGAGACTTTCTTGTTCCTTCAAGATTACAAAAAGGGAAATTTTATGCACTTCCACAATCACCTCAATTATTTAAACAACTTTTAATGATTTCTGGATTCGACAAGTATTACCAATTTGCAAGGTGTTTTAGAGATGAAGATTTGCGTGCTGACAGGCAACCCGAATTTACTCAAATAGATATTGAGATGTCTTTTGTGGAAATGGAAGATGTTATAAATTTAATGGAAAGCTTTGTTAGGCATGTTTACGGCTCTGTTGGAATAAAACTTCCAGAAAAATTTGATAGAATCACTTATGATGAAGCAATGGAAATGTATGGTAGTGACAAGCCAGATAGAAGGTTTGGAATGGAATTGAAAGATTTAACGAATTACTTTAAGGACTCTGATTTTAAGATTATTAAAAATGTTATAAACAATGGTGGTTCAATAAAAGGTTTTATTACTCGAATTCCTATTAGTAGAAAGATAGCTTCTGAATTAGAAAGCTACGTTAAAGAATTCGGACTTGGTGGCTTGTTATGGTTCAAGCTTGAAAATGGAGTAATTTCTTCGCCAACTAATAAATTCCTTGGTGAATCATATGAGAATATTTCAAAAGATTATAATCTCAAAGATGGAAATGTTCTTCTTTTAGCGGCTCATACAAATAGAGAGCAGTTAAATACTGCACTTGGAGCTTTAAGATTAAAAATTGGAAGAGAGTATTTTAAAGATTTGGAAAAGGGGTTTGATGCGTTATGGGTTGTTGATTTTCCATTTCTTGAATGGAACGAAGAAGAAAGAAGATATGTTGCTCGCCATCATCCATTTACAATGCCTAAAAACATTGATTCAAAACTTGAAGACATTAAAGCCTATGCATATGATATGATATTAAATGGAAATGAAATTGGTGGAGGTAGTATAAGAATACACAACCCTGAAATTCAAAGGAAAGTTTTTGAAATAATTGGGCTAACTAATAAAGAAGCAGAAGAAAAATTTGGTTTTTTGTTGGAGGCTTTAAAGTATGGTGCGCCCCCTCATGGAGGAATAGCATTTGGTTTTGATAGAATGGTTTCAATTGCTTTAAAAACCTCTTCTATTAGAGATGTAATAGCATTTCCAAAAACTACGAGTGGTACTTGTCAGCTAACAGGTGCGCCATCAAGTGTAGATAAAAATCAACTGGAAGAATTATCAATAAAATTGGTTGATATTAAAGAAGGAGGGGATGAAAATGAATAACACTAAAGTAGAATTTATTGAAAAAGACCAATATACAATTGCAAAGGTTACAGGCGATATTGATGCATATCATTCAGCAGATGTAAAAAAAGATATTAGGGAAAAAATGTTAGCAACTGAAAAAGCTAAATTTGTGATTGATCTTTCAGAAGTAAATTATATAGACAGTGCAGGGCTTGGAAGTTTAGTTGCAATATTAAAAGATGCTAGATTAAACAATAAAGAATTAGCTTTGTTGTCTCCAAAACAATCAGTTATGAGGGTATTTGAAATGACTAGGTTGGATAAAGTATTTCATATTATTTCATCATTAGAAGAATTATAGGTGATAAATTATGCCTTGTAGAATAGCAATAGATGGACCTGCGGGTTCTGGTAAAACTACTGTTGCAAAAATTCTTGCCAATAGGTTAGGTATTTATTATCTTGATACAGGTGCAATGTATAGAATAATTGGGCTTTATCTTGATGAGAAAGGTGTTGAAAATGATTCAGATATTGAAAAAGAACTATCAACAATAAAATTAGAGTTTATAAATGGAGATTTTTATCTTAATGGTAAAAGGGTAGGAGATGAAATAAGGACCCCTTATGCAGGAATTTGCGCTTCAAAATATGCAAAAAAAGCTATTGTTCGTAAGTTTTTGACTAGGATACAGCAAAAAATTTCTAAAAATGAAAATATTGTAGTAGAAGGCCGTGATATTGGAACGGTAGTAATTCCTGATGCTGAAGTTAAGATTTTTCTTGTGGCCTCTACAGAGGAGCGTGCAAAAAGAAGATATAAAGAACTATTAGATAAAGGTGTTAATGTTTCATATGAAGAAGTTTTAAATGAGATCATTTTAAGAGACAAACAGGACACAGAAAGAGAAATTGCCCCTTTAAGACAGCCAGATGATGCTATTTTAATAGATTCAACTAAATATACAATAGAGGAAGTTATTAATAAAATTTTAGAGGTGGTACTAGAAAGATGCAAATTAAAATTGCAAAAGGAATAGGTTTTTGTTTTGGAGTAGAAAAAGCTGTAAATGTTACAAAAGAATTGTTGAAATCCGGTAAAAAAGTTTTTACAGATGACGATATAGTTCATAATAAACAAGTAATGGAAGAACTTGAAAGATTAGGGTTATCATATGATAATGGCGATATATATCTTATTAGAGCACACGGCCTTCCAAAGGAGAAAATTGAAAAAATAAAAAAAGATCATAAAGTGGTAGATTTAACTTGTAAAATAGTTTATAACTTATTTAAAACAGTTGAAGAATACGAAAAAAAAGGATATCAAATTGTCGTCTATGGTAAGATTACTCATCCAGAGATGATTGCTCTAAAAAGCTATGTAAAAAATGCTATTATTACTATGGAACCTCTTGTTATAGAAAGTGAAAAAATTTTTGTAGCTAGCCAAACAACAATGTCATACAAGGATTTTGAAATTTTTTATAATAAATTAAAAGATATTTCAATTTACAGTGAACTTAAAATATTTAATAGTATTTGTAAAATTACACATGATAGAGAGATAGAAGTAGAGAAAATTTCAAGAGAAGTAGACCTGATGATAGTAGTTGGTGGAAAACATAGTTCAAATACTAAAAAATTATTCAATATTGCATCACAACATACAAAAGCTATACATATTGAAACTATTGATGAAATAAGGGAAATACCCAAGGGGGTCGATAGTGTTGGCATTATAAGTGGAACTTCTACACCAAGAGAAATAGTTGAAGAAATTGCTGCTGGATTAAAAAAACTAGGAGGGATGCTGCAAATGGAAAACAATTTTGAAAAATTGTTAGATTCTTATTTATTTGATAATGTAAGAAAAGGAGAGATAGTTGAAGCAGTAGTTTTAAGGAAAGGAGAATCAGAAATATTTGTAGATTTTGGATGGAAAAGTGAAGGAGTAGTAACTTCGGATGAATTAGTTAAAGACGTAAAAGATTATAAGATTGGTGAAAAACTTTCTCTAATACTTTTGAAAAAAAACGATGATGAAGGTATTGCATATTTATCAGAAAAAATTGTATATTCTAAAAAATTGAAAGAAATATTAAAAGAAAAATTTGAAAAAGGAGAAAAAATAATTGGTAAAATTAATTCTGAAATAAAAGGTGGCTATAAAGTAATAATAGAAAATACAATTCAAGCTTTTCTTCCAAAAAGTGAATCAATGATATTTGATGGAAACATTCCAAAAACTCCTTTGGAATTTAAAATTATAAAATTTGAAGAAAGAGGCAAAAGATTAAATGTTATTCTTTCTAGAAAGGCATTTATAAACGAGCAAAAAGAAAAATTCTTTAATGAAAGAAAAGAAGGAGACATCATAGAAGGAATTGTCAAAAAAATTGAAAAGTTTGGGGCTTTCATTAGAATTTTTGAAGGAATAGATGGATTACTTCCAAATTCTGAAGTATCATATGATACATCTTTAAGAGTAGAAGATGTACTTAGCGAAGGACAATCAGTAAAACTATATATTAAAAAAATAGACAAAGAAAATAGGAAGATTCTATTGAGCCTAAAAGAATTAATGCCTGATCCATGGCAAAATGTAACGAAGAAATACAAAGTTGGAGATATTGTAAGCGGGAAAGTAAAAAATATACTTTCGTATGGTTTTTATGTTAATTTAGAACCAGGCGTTGATGGACTTGTACATATTGATGATATTTTTTGGGGCAGAAGGGGAAGAATTAGTGATATAGTCTCAGTTGGAGATATAGTTAAGGTAATGGTTAAAGAAATAGATCCAAACAATAAAAAGATGAGATTGAGCTACAAAGAAGTTGAAGGAGATCCATGGGAAAATATTGAAGAAAAATATCCAGTAGGAAATACTATAACAGGAACTGTAAGTTCCATACTTGATAAAGGAGTGATTGTTGAAATTGAAAGGGGAATTAGCGGTTTTTGCCCGATCTCAGAAATTTCATGGAATTATATCTCGTCTCCAAAGGATGTTTTAAGTGAAGGCCAAAAAGTCAAGGCTGTTATTACAGAACTTGATAAAGAAAACAGAAAAATGAGGCTTAGCATCAAAAGAGTGCAAGAAAACCCTTGGAAAAAATTTAAAGACAACCACAAGATTGGAGATATAGTTACAGTAAAAGTTATAAAAGAATTAAAATCAGGTTATGTTGGTGCTTGTGAAAATGTTGAAATTTATTTACCAAAATCTCATATTTTGAAAGAAATAACTTTAGGCGATGAATTAAAGGTAAAGATTATACAAATTAAAGAAGACGGTGAAATATTGAGAATTACTGCAAGTGAAAAAGAACTTGAAAATGAGAAAGTTATTGATAGTCTAAAAGAAGAATTTGAGAATGAAAGATACACAACAATTGAAAGGAAGGTAGATAATGCCAACAGTATTGATAGTGGGCAAGAGTAATGTTGGGAAGTCCACTCTTTTTAATAAACTCATTGGTTATAAAAAGTCAATAGTAGATGATAAAGAAGGTGTAACACGAGATGCGGTAAGTGGCCGCGTCTCGTATTATAGCAAAACATTTAATATAGTGGATACTGGTGGAATATTTGAAAACCCTGAAGACGATATAATAAATAAATCAAAAGATTTAACTCTGAAAATGTTAAATGAAGCAGATTTGATTCTTTTTGTTATTGATGCAAAGAACGGTATAACATCTGAAGATTATTATCTTGCTGATATAATAAGAAAGTCTAATAATGATGTCATTTTAGTATCTAATAAATCTGAAAGTGAGAGACGTGTTCAAAATAATTTGCCTGATATTTATAAGTTAGGATTTGGTGACCCAATTTTTATTTCGGCAGAACAAGGAAAAAACATTGACACGTTAATTGAAAAAATAGTCAATGTACTTGAAAGCAAAGGATTATCACTAGAAGAAAATCTTAAAGAAGAGAATCAGCCTATTATTAGAGTTTCATTTATTGGTAGACCAAATGCTGGTAAATCAACACTATTTAATTCCATATTGAATAAAGAAAGAGTTTTGGTAACACCAATACCTGGAACCACAAGAGATTCAGTTGATGAACTAGTAACCATTAATGGAAAAAAATACTTATTTGTTGATACAGCAGGTTTAAGGAGAAAAAGTAAAGTTGATTATAAAAGTTTAGACATGTATAGTAATGTGCGTTCAATAAAAAGTATAGAAAATTCTGATGTTGTAGTAATTTTAATTGATGCTATAGAAGGTATTACGCATCAGGACCAAAGAATTGCTGGAATTGCAGAGAACAGAGGGAAGGCAACTATAGTAGCCTTTAATAAGATTGACCTGATAAAAAACTTTAGATATAAGAAAGAAGAATTTATAGATCAATTTAATGAAAAACTTTATTTTATTAATTATAGCCCATTAATTTTTATAAGTGCAATAAATAAGAAAGGAATTGATAATCTTATAAATGCAATTGATGAAGCTTATAAATCTCTTCATTACAGAGTTCAAACAAGTGCGGTTAATTCGGCAATACAAAGAATGATGGCGTTTACACCACCGCCAAAAGGTCTTAAGATTTTGTATGGAACCCAAGTTGATATACGTCCACCAACCTTTTTGTTTTTCACTAATGGTAAAAAAGTGCCGGAATTTTATCAAAACCATATAAGAAAAACTATTAGGGAAAATATTTATCCATTTGTTGGGGTTCCAATATTCTTAAAATTTAAATCTAGGCATTAAAAATTTTGGGAGGAGGGGGATTACATGAAAAAATTACTCTTTTTAGTTTTTACTTTAATTTTTTCAAGTCTTTTTGCTTTTAAAGTTATTATGGTTACAGATGTTGGGGGGTTAGGAGACGGATCATTTATGGATGGGACATGGTCTGGAATAGTTAGGGCTTGTCAAGAATATGGTATTGAATATGAAGTGATTCAATCAAAAGAACAAAGTGATTACATTAGTAATTTGAGCAAAGCAGCTGAATCAGCTGATGTTGTCTTTGCAGTTGGTTTTTTGATGTCTGATGCATTCTATAAAGTTGCGGAACAATATCCTGAAACCTATTTTGTTGGAATAGATTTTCACCAAGAAAAAGATTTACCAAATGTAATGACATTTACATTTAAAGAACAAGAAGGTAGTTTTTTAACGGGATATTTAGCTGCTGGAATGACTAAAACTGGAAAGGTTGCTATTATTGGAGGTATTCCTATTCCTCCTGTTAAAAGATATGAAATAGGTTTTAGAACAGGAGTTAAAGTCTATAATAGTATTCATAACACTAATGTTGAAGTAAAAGTTGTATATGCAAATAGTTTTACGGATCCAAAAAAAGGAAAAGAATTAACCCAAGCACTGATTAGCGAAGGTGTTGATATTATACAACAAGCTTGTGGTGGTACGGCCCTTGGAATAATAGAAGCAATAAAAGAAGAAAATTTAAAAAATGTTACTAGTAAAGAGCTTAAAGAGTTAATTGATTACATGTATTTAAATGGTGGATATTATATGCTTGGCGGAGATGTAGAGCAAGAGTGGCAGGCTCCTGGACATATTCTTGCAAGTGCTATTAAAAGAGTTGACAATGCAAGTTACATGGGGGTTGTTAAGGCATTTACAGGTGATTGGCATCCAGGAAATATAGAATTGGGGTTAAAAGAAGATGGAGAAGGAATAAGCAGAATGCCATTTACAAAAGGATTGGTACCTAACGGGTTAATTTATGAACTTGAGTATTTAATCAGTCTTGTAAAGCGTGGAGAATTTAAAATTCCAGAAACTGAAGATGAATTAAACGCACTTAGAGTTAAAATTCAGTTTTAGAGATTTTTATATATAAAAAAGGGAAGCGGTAAAATGAAAAAATTGAATTATAACCTTTATATCTTAATTATTATTGCAATTATTTTTTTGCAAGTTATATATTGGTATTTTGTTCAAAGTAACACTTATGGGTTTTTATATTCGTTAAAAAATTCATCACATAATGTTGTTTCAACTTATGATGGAAAATTAAACTTTATTTCATTCAACGAAGAGGGCTTAAAAGAAAATGATTTAAGATTTTTAAAGTCTAAAGGGGTAAACATAATAATTGGGCCAAACTTTAGTAGTAGCATTGCCATTATAGAAAAAGAATTAGAAAAATACGATTTGATAGCGTTATCTCCGAGTATTACTTCGAATGACTTATTAAATAATAAAAATATTTTTTCTCTTGTTCCAATAAATAAAATACAAGTTGGTGTAATTGTTTCTTTTTTGAAAGAAAAAAATATTAAAAATGTTCTTTTAGTACTCGATCCTTTTAATAAAATTTATTCTAAAGATTTTCTAGATATTCTTAAAAGTTTTAACGGAAAGGCTGTATATTTCTATTCTTCAAAGCTTTCAAACATTGTTTTAGATAGTTTTGATGCAATTGTAATAACATTATCCCCTAACTTAGCGCTAGATTTTTTTAACATAATAAGTGATTATAGTGGAATAATTTTACTATCTGATTCAGCAGTTGATAGTTCTTTAATAATATTACCTTCTTACAACAATCTTTATATTGTAGATTTTGGATTTAAAAAAATTGATTGGCCTTTAATAACAATTAATGAGATAATTAGTCTTTTATCTAAACATAAATTTATTTCTTCAGAACAATTCGTGAGTTATTTTATAAATCATACTGTTGTTAATAATCAAGCTTTTACACCGGAAGGTTATTTAATAAGAAATATACGTATTGAAAAATTTGATATATTAAGAAAGGAGATCGCAATTGAAGAGGGGCAAAGTGACTAAGATTAATTTAATTTTATTTATCATTTTAATTGTTATCATAACAATGTTCATTCATGGATTTCTACTAAAGTTAAATATTAGTGATTCTAGTAAATTTTTAGCTAGCTATTTTGATAATTTGATTTCAAGTCGTATATTTTTAAAATCAAAATTGGACAAAAATTTTTTTGATCCTCAAATGAAGATTGATCTTTCAAGAATTTTAATTGAAGGACCTAATGAATACATAAGAGGAATTTACTATTCATCAAATTCGATAAAATATGTTGAAAAATCTGGAAATAATTATATTTTATATGAAATTCCTTTAACGTTGTTTAATTTCAACCAGTCTTCACTTAAGCATTATGAAATATTGGTAAATAATAAAATTGTGTACTCAAATGAAATTTCAAAAATTGGTAGTGAATATCATAGTAATATACTTGATTCAAGATATCTGTCAAAATATGGATTTGAGATAGTAGTAGGTTATAAAAACTCGTTTTTTATTGGATCATATTTATTGATTATCCTACCAACTTTGGTTTTGTTAATGGTTTTCTATTATATTCTCTATAATTTAAGGAAAGATGCTGTGAGTTTGGATATAACTTTAAAGAATTTAAATATAGAATTGAATAAAACTTATGAAGAATTTAAGTCCAAAAGAATTTTGGATTTTAATAAGCAGATAACGAATAACGAAAGAATAAATACTCTTCAGAAAACATTTATTAGAATGTTTGATGAATTTAAAAAAATATTGAATGAACATGAAAAAACCAATGAAATACTAGAAGAAACAATGGCAGAACTGGAGGAGACTAACGCAGAATTGATGGAAAAAAATTTACAAATTATCTCAGCTCTTGCTGAAGCTGTTGAAATTAAAGATTCAGTAACAGGAAATCATTCGAAAAATGTTATGGATTTGTCTATAGAACTTGCTAAAGAGCTTGATGTAAATGATCCAGCAGAACTTGAAGCAATAAAATATGGTGCAATTTTGCACGATATTGGAAAAATAGGAATTCCAGAACATATTTTAAATAAACCTGGAAAATTGGATGATAAAGAATTTGAAATTATGAAAAAACATACTATATATGGTGAAAAAATAATAAAAACTATACCTGGTTGGGATTTAGTGGCAGATGTAATAAGGCATCACCACGAAAATTGGGATGGTAGCGGATATCCAGATAATTTGAAAGATGGTGAAATAAGTTTAAGAGCACAAATAGTTGCAATAGTAGATGTTTTTGTAGCATTAACTGAAGACAGGCCATATAGAAATGGATTATCGGTTGAAAAAGCTATTGAAATTATGAAGGAAATGGTTGGGAGCAAATTTTCACCTGAGCTTTTTGAAAAATTCATTAGAGTTCTTAAAAAACGCGGCTTAATAAATTAGTTGATTTAAATAAAAATTTATGATAACATTATAGCAGACTAAATTTTCGAAAAGGAGGAAAGGATATGAAAAGAACGTACCAACCTTCAAGAATCAAAAGGAAAAGAACACATGGCTTTCTTGCAAGAAAAAAAACAGCAGGTGGTAGAAAAGTATTAAAGAACAGAAGAAGAAAAGGAAGATGGAGACTAGCAGTATAAAACGGTTTGGATTTAAAAAAGAAGAACGCTTGAAGCTCAGGAAAGACATTTTAAAAGTTTATAAGAATGGGAGAAGTGTTCAAAGTAGTTATTTTGTAATTTTGTATTGTAAAAATGGACTAGATTACAGCAAGTTTGCTTTTTCAGTAAAAAAGAAATTTGGTAAGGCAGTAAAAAGGAATAAAGTAAAAAGATGGATGCGTGAAATTGTAAGAACAAATAAAATGAAAATTCCAAAAGGATACGATTATTTAATTATTGTAAGAAAGTTGTTATCAAAGAATTTTAAACATATTCAATTTAGTCAATTTAAAGAAGCACTTTTAGAGTTATTCGAAAGGATAGGCAATGAGGAAAATAATATTAAAGCTGATTAGATTTTATCAGAAATTTATATCTCCTTTAAAACCACCAACATGTATTTATACACCTACATGTTCTGAATATACTTATCAAGCGGTCCAGAAGTTTGGGATTTTTAAAGGTCTTTTCCTGGGCTTCAAGCGTATTTTAAGATGTAATCCATTGCATGAAGGCGGATACGATCCAGTTCCAGAAAAGTTTTATATTTTTAAGGGGAGGCGGTCTGGTTGAAAAGGATAATTGCCGTCATTTTTTTGTTTGCTACACTTATAATGATTGCTGGTACTATTTCTGTGGAAGAAAGAACTGATGGAATATATGTTTTTACAAAATTTATGGAATATAAATTTGACTATAATGGAAACTTAAGTGAAGTATATAGAACTATTGAGAGAAGAGCAAGAATGTTTTTATATTCAAACGATGGTTTTGATATTGAAGGTGTTAGTTCAACACCAACGTTTAGTTGGCAAGGATTAAAGGATGGAGATAAATATACTGAAGTTACATTGAAATTTAACTATTCTGATGAAATTGAAAAAATATATAATTTCAAAGAAGGTCCAAATTACATATTTGATGTATCAGTTATATCTTCGAAAGAAGTTGTTGTTCATGTGCCAAGAGTAGGTTTTGAAAATGATGATAGGCTTAGGAATAACATCTTTTTATCATTTTATAGTAAGGGTGACATAATTTCGATTATAAAATTTAATGGTAATACTCTTGGTGGGAATAGTGTTAAAGGATCAAATTTAAGATTCTTGGTGTATATTGGCCCTTATAAAAAAACTCTTATTAAAAGTGCATTTTCAGATGACTATGATTTGATTTCAGAAATGCTTAAAACAGTATCAGGTGTAGGTGGCTGGTTTGACTTTATACTTTATCCTTTAGTTTATTTCTTTGGTTGGATCAATAATTTTACCAGAAATTTTGGTCTTACAATTATAGTGTTTACAATTATTGTAAGATTTGTTTTATATCCTCTTTATCACTCACAAACAAAGTCAATGATTAAAATGAGAAAGTTACAGCCTATTGTTGAACAAATTAAGAAAAAATATAAAGACCCACAAAAACAACAACAAGAATTACTTAAGGCATATAGAGAAAATAAAATCAATCCAGCAAGTGGATGCTTAATGGCTTTTGTACAACTTCCTATATTCATAATTCTTTACCAAGTTATTAGGTACTATCAAGAAGAGTTTGCTTTTAGTGGTAGATTCCTTTTCTGGAATGACTTAACAGCAGGTGGATTTAGTGCAAATTGGATTTTTTTGGTAATTCAGATATTAGCTGGTTATTATCTAGCACTTATAACTAGCCAAGATTCAAGGACCGCATGGCAGAGCATAATAATGAGTTTTATTTTCCCATTTTTATTCATTGGTTTACCAAGTGGTGTATTCCTCTATTATACGTCAAACACTTTGATACAATTAGGTATAACCTATTATATCTATAAAAAATATAAAATTAAGGGAATTACACAAAGAGAACTTTGGGGATTACCTAATAAGGGGTGAAAGACTTGAAAAAATTGACAATTACTGGTAAAAGTGTTGAAGAAGTCCTTGCAATATTTGAAGAAGAAATGAAAATAAGCAAAAATGAATATGAATATTTAGTAATAGATAAAGGTTCAAGTGGTTTTTTTGGTTTTCTTGCAAGAGATGCTGTAGTGGAAATAACAATAAAAAAGGAATTTTATGAAAGAAAGCTTGAAGAATTTTTAAAAAACATTGTTTCTTATTTTGACTCAGATATTAAAGTAAGTGTTTTTGCTAAAAATCCAAGGCTTTTTATAGCTAAAATTGACGGTGAAGGAATAGGAAAAATTATTGGAAAGCATGGTAAAGGTCTAGGGGCGCTTCAGCATATTGCTACAATATTTTTAAACAGACTTTCAGATATAAAAATTACTGTTATAATTGATGCAGGAGACTACAGGGAAAAAAGAAAAGAATTAATTAAAAAAATTGTAGAAAATGCAGTAGAAAAAATATCAGCTGGAGTAGAAAGAGTTGAACTTGATCCGATGTTTTCTTTTGAAAGAAGGCTAGTTCACGAATTTTTAAAGAAATATCCACATGTTCATTCTTTTTCTGAGGGAGTTGAACCTTATCGTTATGTAGTCATCGAAAGGAGGAGAAATCATGATAATATCCACGCCAGAAAAAGTAGAACCTATAATAATAGATAATGGAAAAGTTGAGAAAAGAATATTGATAGGTTCAAAAGATGGTGCTAAAAATTTTGTAATGAGGCTTTTTAGATTAAAACCCGGAGCTAATACACCTTATCATACTCATAATTGGGAACATGAAATATTTGTTTTAAAAGGAAAAATACAAGTTGTCTCTAAAGATAATAAAACTGATGTTACAGCAGGAGCATTTATTTTTGTCAAACCAAATGAAGAACATCAATTTGTCAATGTAGGAAATGAAGATGCAGAATTTATTTGTGTAATACCTTACATTGAGGGAAATGAATAGAGAAAATATAGAAAAGACGCTTTTAAAACAAATTGCTTTTTTTTCAATATTAATAGTCATAGTATTGCTTTTAGGAGTCCTTTATTATCATTATTTTGAAGGACTCCCTTTTGTTGATGCATTTTTCTTTACTGCAATTACAATTTCTACAGTTGGCTATACCATGCCAGAGAATTTATCTGAAACAGGTCGATTATTTACATCTTTTTTGATATTTTTAGGTGTAAGTGTTGTATTATATGGAGTTTCAACTGTTACTGCAATAATTGTTGAAGGAAAGTTAAGTAATTATATGAAAGAAAGGAGAAACAGGAAAATGATTAGTAAACTAAAAGACCACATTATAGTGGTTGGGGCGGGTAAAACTGGCCAATATGTAATTGGGGAATTGATCCGAGAGAAAGAAAACTTTGTTATAATTGATTTGAATGAAGAAAACATAAATAAAGTAGTTGAAGGTTATAACATATCAATTCCTTATATAGTTGGTGATGCTGCAGAAGAAGATATATTACTTGAGGCAGGTGTGACAAAAGCAAAAGCATTAATAACTACACTTCCTGAAGATCATGTTAACGTTTTTGTTGTCTTAAGTGCAAGAACGTTAAATCCTACAATGACTATAATTTCAAAAGTTACTGATGTAGCATCAATTAGAAAACTTATATATGCTGGAGCTACAACTGTTGTTGCTGCTGCTGAAATTGCGGGCACTAGAATGGCACGTCTTACAACTCGTCCAGACAGTGTTAACTTTTTAGATCTTTTTGCATTTGGAAATGAATCTTACAGAATAGAAGAGGTTAAAATACCTCCAAAGAGCTCTATAATTAGTAAAAAACTTTCAGAATTACAACTATCTAAAAAGTTTAAAATAATGGTAGTTGCAGCTTTAAGAAAAGGAGAAAATATATTTGGACCTGATGGTGATTTTGAAATCTTGGAAGATGATTCATTAATGATTATGGGAAGAAAAGAGGATATTGAAAAATTTAAGGAATTTGCAAAACTATAGGTTTTTCACCGTTTGATAAGAAGATGTGATTTTTCTTTTCATCTATTGCTATAGACAAAACAGAAATTTTAAAATTATTATATGAATACAGTACATTTCCAGAAAAATCAATTATTTTTATAGAATTATCGTTTGCTCCGGTTACTATCTTATCATTAAGAACTTTTATACTAAATATTGTTGAGTTATGAACATGTATCTTTTTAATTTCCTCATTGTTTAGACTATAAATATAACAAATTCCATTTTCATCACCAAAAACAAGATAATTTTTATAGATATCAAACACCCATATAGTACTTTCAGTATCAATTAACGTGATTTGTTTGTCTTTCAAAAAATCATACCTTATTATTTTTCCATTAATAAACGATAAAAACAAATAGTTATTTACTATTCTTATCATAGTAATTTTTGAAGAAAATCTTTTTTCAAAGATAACTTTTCCGCTATTTAAATTATATCCGTATATAAATCCATCCCAACCACCAGAAAAAAGTAATCCATTTTGAAAATCAAGAGTCCAAACATAAGCGCTGTGTAGAGAAAGTGTTTTAATGAGTCTTCCAGAAAAATCCCATATTTTCATAGTTCTATCACTTGATGCTGTCACAAACCTATTTTTATCAATAATTTTTACATCCCTTATAACATCAAAATGTCCTTCAAATGTTTTTAAAAGAACTAATTTTTCACCATTAATTTTCCATATGTTTATTTTACTACCTCCTGTAGTCACAAGGATGTCGTTATATGAATCAATTTTTGATATAGTAAAATGTTTTTCAGATAAAGTCCCATACTCGTTAAAATTTTCATCAAAAATACTAATAGAACCATTATAATCTATTGCATAAATTTTTTTGTTATATGATTCAAGAAAAACAAGTCCTTTTTTCTCTAATACTTTTTTGAGCAAATTATCTGAAAGTGAGTATAGACCTTTTGAGGTAGATAAATATATTATTGAATTAAAAACTACAGCATCGTAAATATTTGTATCTAACTTATATTTTTTACCTATTGTTCCATCAAAAGTTATTGGTATACCATTCAAAATTTTAACAATTGGAGAATCTGAAAAATCTTCTATGTTAAAATTATTATTAATAATATTATAAGTAATTACATTGCCTTTACTTGTTCCAAAAAGTACCTTGTTATAATTAATTTCATAAGATATGAACCAATGATTTGGTATGGAAATATAATTAAAAAGTTGAAAATCTTTAAAAATAAAAAGCTCTTCATATGTACCAACAAATAAAAGATTATTGAATTCTAAAATTAGTGTTATTTCATTCAGTGACTCAAACAAAACATTTGAATCTAGTAATAATTGGTTTTTTAAATTAACTGTATAAAACTTTGAGTTAGAAATTTCAAAATTTGAAATTTTATAATACTTTTGTATAATTTTACCAGTTACAAGATCATATTTTAATAATGTCCCATCAAACTTTAATACATAAAGATTATTTTCAACAATTTTAGTTTTCTTTATTATTGAAAAATTGTTAGGAAAATATGTTACTCTATAAGTTCCGTCGTTATCTAATTTTAATAACTTACCAGAAGTGGTACTAATAAATAAAGAGTTTTGGTATTTACATATACTCAAAATTCCGTCATTAACTACTCGAAGCTTGTTTTTTAATCTACCATCAAAAAAATATATATATCCATCCTTATCTCCAAAAATCAATTTATTACCATCTGAGTATGCAGCTGTAAAAGAATTGGTTAATTTAATAATGGAGCTCTCATTCAGTATGTAACCATTTGATGATACAAAGTATATTTTGTTTTTAAATTTTACAACCTTTATTAATTTATATTCAAAATTTAAAATTTTAACTAGCCTAAAAGAAGAAGTATCATAAACAATTACTACACCTTTTTCATCACAACTATAAACTAAATTTCCATCAAAAAATATGTCTCTAACCCATGCATCATGTCTATAATTAAAAACTATATTAAATTTTTCTTTGTCAACTAAATATACTCTATTAGCTGAACCAGAGAATGCGATAAAATTTTCATTGGAAGTTACAGTAAATATTGAACCATTTTCATACTCTATTTCTTTTAGCAATGTTACATTACGTCTATCATATATTTTTAATTTATTATCTGGCTTATAACCTCCTACATATATATAACTATCGTCTATATGTAAAGCTCTTGCCCAAGAATTGTGTGAATAAATAGTTTTTAAAATAGTAAGCTTTTTATAATCCCATATAATAACTTTTCCATCAGAAGCTGATGTATATAATAAATTATCAAAAACTTTTACCTGCCATATTGCTCCTTGGTGACCAAAAAGATTAAAATTAAATCCAAAAATTTTCAAAAAGATTATAATAACCAAAAAAATTACATATCTTTTCATATCAAATATGATAGCATAAAAGAGTTAAAATAAGAAACAGTAAAAAAATTAATCAGAATTATTCTTATTAATGATTAAACATTAATAGCTATCATTGTTGAAAATTTTGTAAGATGTTAAACTATACATGCAATAAAAACAAATATGAATGGAGGTATAAGATGGAAATAAAGGAAATTTTAGAGTTAGTTGAACGTGAAAAAATAAATTTGATAGACTTGAAGGTTGTTGATATTTTAGGAAAGTGGAGGCATGTAACACTTGCAAGAACAAATTTTTCTGAAAAAACTTTTTATGATGGTGTAGGTTTCGATGCGTCAAATTTGGGATATGCAAGAGTTACTAATAGTGACATGATTATGATCCCGGATCCAACCACTGCAATTATTGAGTATATAGGTGATGATAAGGTTCTTTCAATGATCTGTGATGTTTATAATGTAGAAACAGGAGAGCCTTCACTACATGATCCAAGAAGCTTATTAAAAAAGACTCTTGAATCAATTAGTGATATTGCTGATAAAGTATATTTTGGGCCAGAATATGAATTTCACATTTTTAAAGATGTTAGGTATACAGTTGAAAGTAATGATATTAGTGTTTACATTGATAGTGATGAAGGTTTCTGGAATTCGTTCGATAAAGGTGAATATTTTATTGGGAGGAAGAAAGGATATCATAGAATTCCGCCTTTTGACACTTTGATGGAAGTAAGGAATAAAATAGTAAATGAACTATTAAAATACGGTGTTCCAGTGAAATACCATCACCATGAAGTTGGAACATGTCAAGTAGAAATAGAACTTAGTTTTGTAGATGCTTTAAAAGCGGCTGATTATACACTTTTAGTAAAATATATCGCTAGAAAAGTTGCAAAAGAATATGGTTTAATAGTAACTTTTATGCCAAAACCACTGTACAATGAGGCAGGAAATGGAATGCACGTACATCAATTCATGGTAAAGAATGAAAAGAACATATTTGCTGGTAATAAGTTGTATGGCCTTTCAGAAACCGCATTATCTTACATTGCAGGTCTTTTAAAACATGCTGGCTCTGTAATGGCATTTTCAAATCCTTCAACTAACTCATATAGAAGGTTAGTTCCAGGTTTTGAAGCACCAACAAACGCAGTTTTTGCTTTGGCAAACAGAACAGCAGCAATAAGAATTCCTGCATATGTGAAAGATGATAAGAAAAGAAGAATTGAGTTTAGAACAATAGATGCTTCATGTAATCCATATCTTGCTTTTGCTGCAATGATTCTTGCGGGTATTGACGGCATTAGAAAATCCTTAGACCCAACTCAAGAGGGATTTGGACCATTTGAAGGAGATGCGTATAACGAAAACATTAAACCACTTCCTACGTCGCTCGGTGCAGCTTGTAATGAATTAAGAAAAGATAATGAATATTTAACAGTATTTCCAAAAGAATTAATTGATCATTGGATAAGTATCAAAATGAGTGAATCTAGAGAAATAATGTCAATTCCTCATCCAAAAGAATTTGAAAATTATTTTGACGTATAAGATTTAAACATTAATAACTCCCGGGATTTAATTATCCCGGGATTTTTATTTAAAGATTTTGTAAATTAAGTGTGTTTTTGTTATAATTTATTAAAGATAGAAATAAGTGGGGGTTAGGGGAATAATATGAAAAAAATATTATTAGTTGATGATAGCAAGTTCTGGAGATTACTGTTATATGATTTATTAAAAAGTAATTTTGAAGTTTATATTGCTGATTCCGGATTTGATGGTATAAAAAAAGCTTTTGAATATTATCCTGATATTATCTTAACTGACTACAATATGCCTGATATATCGGGTATATTTTTGTCCATTGTGCTAAGAAATTATAATGAGTTTAAAAATTCTGGAATTTTTATACTTACAAGTTCTGACGATAAATTAGACGATTTTTGGGTAAAAAAGAGCGGTGCTAATAAATTCTTTTCAAAATTAATTTTTAAAGAAAAAGATAAGTTAGATGATTTTCTTATAACTTTGAAAATGAATGATTTTTATTCAATTAAGACAAATAATCATAAAATTTCTAGAGAAAAAATATATGAAATTATAGAGCAAAAATTAAAAAGTGAGATTTTTCAAAAAGAAATTTTAAATTTGTTAAAATTTGTTAGAGACGAAAAGCATCTAATTTTTAGATTATATATCTTCTTTAAAGATTTATTTGATATTGATTCATTTTTTACTTTATTACTTTCTGAATCAGAAGGGAGAATTTATTCATTCAATGGAAACGTTAGCAAGAATCATGCAAAAGCTCTTTTATTATCTTATTTTGAAAAACCTACCATTCCTACAACATGGACTTTCATTGGTGATTTTAATGATAATTCAAGTAAGAAAATAAAAGAACATGAAAAATTTCTTATAAAATTTGAAAACAAAGAAGAAGGAATAATCCTTGTGAAACCTGGTTTAAACAATTTTAAAAGTATGACCAACTTAATATCCACTAGTTTGGGAGTCGTTTTTAACACTTTAAACAACTTTAAAGAATATATGAATGCCTCAATTTTTGATGGTCTTACGGAGTTATATAACAAAAAGAATTTGATTATAAAAATTGAAGAATTTGTAAAAAAATATTCTACAAATTCAACTATTGCAATTATTGACATTGATAACTTTAAAAGTGTAAATGACAAATATGGGCATGTTGTCGGAGATAAGGTTTTAAAAAAACTTGCAAATATTATTAAAAATACCATTGATAAAAATGCTATTGCTGGAAGGTATGGGGGCGAAGAGTTTATAATTTTATTCAACTCTCCAGAAATTGCATTTACTACTGTTGAAAAAATATTTGATACAATTCATAAAACGGATTGGGGAGGTATTTTAAATGATAAAAGAAAAATTACGATAAGTTGTGGGGTTTCATCTTATAAAATGAATCAAACTATTACTGATTTTATTGACTCTGCGGATAAGCTCCTTTATAAAGCTAAAAAAGATGGAAAAGATAGATATTATTTTGAAAATTATAATTTAATGGAAAATAAATATATAGTTTAAAAGAAAGGGGTAGGGGTATGAAATATATAAAATTAACTCTTATATTGTTGATATCTATTGCATTAGTCGTTGCAGGATATTTTGGAATATTAATATTAATTGGCACACTTACTGATTATAAACCTGAAAAAGTAGAGAAAATAGAAGTAGAAAATGTTTCAACATTAACAATTGATAGTAGTAAGTTGACTATATTTGATTGGAATATAGGTTACGGTGGTTTAGGAAAAGATATGGACTTTTTCATGGATGGAGGTAAAAAGGCTATAACTGACAAAAATGATGTTTTAAAAAATCTTGAAGGGATAAAAGAAATACTTATAAAAAATAAAGCTGATATTTATCTTATACAAGAAATTGACAGAAACAGTAGAAGATCAGGATATATTGATGAGCTAGAATATTTAAAAGAAAAAGTTTTTAAAGATTACAATGCTGCATTTGCTTACAATTATAAAGTAGTATTTGTTCCGGTTCCTTATCTAAATCCTACTGGAAAAATTGAAGCAGGACTTGCAACATTTTCGAAGTATAAAATAGATGAAGCTTTGAGAATGGCTCTACCAGGTGAATATGAGTGGCCTACTAAGCTTTTTCAGCTTGATAGATGTCTTATATTAACAAGGATGAAAGTAAAAAATGGAAAAGATTTGGTTATTTTGAATATACATCCAAGTGCTTATGATCCAGGTGGAAAGCTTAGAGAACAACAACTAAAATTTATAATGGAAACAGCAAAAAAAGAATACGAACTTGGGAATTATGTAATTATAGGTGGAGATTGGAATAGTGAATTTTTTGATAATTTAGACTTTAAATATACAGAAGAAAAACCTGAATCTTATATTAAACTTCCGGATTTTTTCAAACTTGAAGGGTGGAAATGGGCTATTGATAATACTGTTCCAACAAATAGATCTCTTAAAACAAAATATATTCCTGGGCAAAGTTTTGTTACTGTAATTGATGGTTTTTATGTTTCACCAAATATTGAAATAGACTATGTTAAAAATATTGACTTGAATTTTGAATTTACAGATCATAACCCAGTAATTTTAAAAATTACATTAGTTGAAGATTAAGATGTATGAATTTATAAATGAATTAGAAAAATCTGATAATCGAAAGGATAAATTTAAAATAATAGAACAAATAGAAAACTATCAAATTTATTGTTTGGAGCATTATTATCCAAAAAAATCTTTTTCAGACTTTGTTTTGGATGAGAAAGAATTAGATTTTAGAAATTTAGTTTTTAAATTTAAAAATGGAAACAAACAAGTACAAAAAAAGATTATAAAAAAATTGGTACCCTCTATTAAAAAATTGAATATTATAAGTGAAGATTTTATATTTTTAACAATACCAGCATCTAAGAAAGCAGAAACAGAAAAAAGATATAAATATTTTTCTAAGAAATTTTCTAAATTACTGAACATGGAAGATGGATATGGAATAATATCAAACAAAATTGAAAAAGAAGAAAAACATCTTTCAGGAAGAAAAGTAAATTTTTTAAATTACATTGAAATTGATGAAGAAAGAATTAAGAACAAAAATGTTATTCTTTTTGATGATATTATATCTTCTGGAAAAACATTCTTAGAAATTGCGAATCGCCTAAAACAATTAAAAGCTAAAAAAATAATAGGAATTTTTTTAGCAAAAACTGTTTCAAATAAAAGTAATGATAGTAATGTATTTTTTGCGGGGTTCATCCCAAAAAAGTTACTAAATAATATAAAAAATAATGAACTAGCATTTAACATTGAAAAACATTATTACAAAAAACATAAGGATGATTCAAAGTTATCGATTATTGCAAAGATATATAACAATATTATTCTTAGAGGAATTCCTACATTGCCTTCCATTTATTTAGAAAGAGAAATTCTTTCTTTGGGAAGAAAGGAAATAGGAATATTATCTGCATGGCTTCATAAAGCGTTGATTGAAGCTATTGTTGATGGGCTATTTTTTAACAAAGAAGAATGGAAAATTTTAATTATTGAACGAGATTTTGAGTTTGCAAAAATCGCAATGATTGATTTTATAAACAATATTCGAAAAATAGCCCAGTTAAATGATTTAAATTTGCCGAACATTACATTTGATGTAAAAAATCAAAGTATGTTAAATTGTAAAGTTGAATATCATTCATATGATTTGGTGATTAATATAGGTTATACAAATGCTGAAAAGTCAGAAATTACTTCTAATAATTATATGTGTATATACCAAAATACTTTAGAATCAAAAGTAAAATATGATTTTCATAGATTTCTACCTATCAAGTACAACTTAGAAGGGAAAGAAGAAATTTTAAAATATTTTTTGAAGAATATTTTTAGAAAAGAAGAATTTAGAGAAGGTCAAATTGAAATAATAAAAAATATTCTTTCGTTAAAATCAACTATTGGTTTACTTCCAACAGGTTCTGGGAAATCTCTATGTTATCAATTTAGTGCTTTATTTCAACCAGGAATGGTTGTTATTATTGACCCATTAAATTCTCTTATGATCGACCAATGTAATAATCTTAAGAATTTGGGAATTAAATCTAATGCGTATATAAACAGTAATATAGATGGTATTGAAAAAACTGAGTTGTATAAAAAGATATTAGATTGTGAAATAAAATACTTATTTATTTCTCCAGAGAGATTACAGATGAAAAGTTTTAGAAAAATTTTAAGGCAGTTTTTAGAAAAATACTCTATTCCTTTTTTTGTAATAGATGAAGCCCATTGTATTTCTGAATGGGGGCATGATTTTAGAACTTCTTATCTAAAACTTTACGATAATATAAGAAAGACAATAGAAAGTGAACCTATAATTCTAGCTTTAACAGGGACCGCCTCAAATATTGTTTTAATAGATATACAAAAAGAGCTTAATATTCTTTCATTTGAATCTGTAATTTTTCCTAAATCTTATGAAAGAAATGAACTTGAGTTTAATATTTTTAGAGGGAAAGATAAAAGAAAAGTTTTAAAGTGGATATTAGAATATGATTTACCAAGCAGATTTAAAGTTAGCCTAGAAAAACTTTCGGGAATAATATTTTCAAGTAAAATAAATGGTAAAGACGGTATTATATACATAAATAAATATTTGAATGAAATTGGTATAAATTCAAAATTTTATTCTGGAAAAGTTCCTAAAAAAATAAAAATTTCAAACTACGAAATGCAAAAGAAAATTATACAAAAGCAATTTAAAGAAAACAAATTTCCAATTCTAGTTGCAACCAAAGCCTTTGGAATGGGAATTGATAAAGATAATATAAGATATACAATACATTATAATTTACCTTCATCGATAGAATCATTTTACCAAGAGGCTGGGAGGGCCGGAAGAGACAAAAATAAAGCTATATGTTATTTAATATTTACAGAGCATTCTCGCACATTAACTGATTATCTCTTAAATACAGATAATGATGTTTCGGTTATTAAAGAAATTTTTGAAACTTTACAAATAAAAGACGATGTATCAATTCAGTTGTATTTTCATTTGAAATCATTTCCAGGTAAAAAATATGAAATAAGTGAAATTATTCGTTTTTTTAATAAGTTAAGGAAAAATTCAAATAATTTTCAAAAAAATATTGTAAAGCTTCAAACAAATGATAAGTATGTTGAAAAGATTCTCTATAGGTTATCAATTTTAGGAATTATAGATGACTATACAATTCGGTATAATAATAAAAATATAATCTACGAGATAGTATTAAAGAAATTTTCCAAAGAGATAGTGTTGTTGAGCTTATTAAAATTTATTTCTCGATATAAATTTAAAAATTATGTAGAAGAAGCTTATAAATTATTAAAAGATAAAGAAATTGAGGATTATATAGTGTTTCTAATTAATTTTATATATGATGAGATCGAGAAAAGAAAAAGAAAATCTTTGTATTATTTAGTTAAAATGTCGAGAAATTATTCAAGTAACAATGATATAAAAAATTTTATAAATAACTACTTTTCAAAACATTCATATAGCGATATGTTAGATGAATTAAACAAAGAAATTAAAGAGGACAAAATTTTAAAGTTTTTAGATATATTATATCAGCTTGAAGATTATGAGATCAAAATTATTTATAAAAGTCTTGGTAAATACAGCAATAAAAATATTTCTATGAACCTTATTAGTGTTTTTTTTAAATTAATTTTAAATCAAAATATCAAAAAAATTATTCCAGAATGGGAATTTTTTTGCAAAAATTCTAATTGCTTTTCTAGTAATTTCATTGAAAAAATCTTTACATTTTTAGAACAATTTGATCATTTTGAGGAATTTTATAGAGTTTTTCTAAAGTATAATTATGACAAGAGTATAGTCAAAAAATATTATTTCATAGACAAATCATTATCAACTAAAATTATTTTAAATACTTTGTACAAAGAGCTCAAAAAATTAACTTTAGAATTGGAGGGATAATTTTGGAAGAAATGTTTGAAGTTGAAGAAACGATTAAAAAGATCAACTCTGAAGTAAAAAAATTAAAATCATACAATGATTCAATTGAAGTAATTGAAAAAAGTCTTAGTGAAATACTAAATAGTTACAAAAGAACGCTTGCCAAATTAGATGAATACATTAAAATAAACAACGATTTAGAAAATCAGATAAAACAGCTAAATTTAAAGTTGGAA
This sequence comes from Thermosipho japonicus, assembly GCF_014201655.1. Taxonomy (NCBI): domain Bacteria; kingdom Thermotogati; phylum Thermotogota; class Thermotogae; order Thermotogales; family Fervidobacteriaceae; genus Thermosipho; species Thermosipho japonicus. The sequence goes on along the minus strand of NZ_JACHEX010000001.1, from coordinate 4,153 downwards.
AAAATGAATGATAACTTTTTTAAAAGTAAGAGATTAAAAGATGATATTTTTGAATACTCAATTCTAATTGTTTTTCTAGTCTTTTTAATTTTTGAAATATTAAAATGAAATCTCTGCCCTTAAAGGGCAGAGATTTTTTAGCCAACATTTTCTTCTAATTGTTTTGCAGAAATAACAGCAGTTCTAATATTATCCCAAACACCGAGTGAAGTAAATAATTGATGCCTGAGTAGAAGAAACAGGTTTGTCAACGCAAAAAAACTTCCAGGATCTTTTAAAGTCATTCCTTGCTTAATTACTAAAAAATAAAATATCATGGAAAACAAGTTTCTTGAGAAATTAGACAATATTTGGTCAATAATATAAACTGATTTAGTTTTTTTCCAATAATAATTTGTCCTTTTTTTATAATTTTCAAATTCTGCCTTTTGAGCATTAAATAATTTAATTTCTTGGATACCAGAAAATGTATCTGCAACATAAGATTTTATTTCTAAAAACTCATCATTTAATTGTTTCAAATTTTTATAATAAAATGAGTTTGAAATTGCAAGAGTAATCAAAATTAAAATTGAAAATATTATCATATATATTCCTGAAAACTTATCAATATAATACATTGCTGAAATATATGTGAATATTTTTAGTGCAAATACTATTCCATCTGTGCTTTCATTGTTACTTACAAAATTAATCATATCTTTAACTGTTCTAAAAGAAATTTGTGAATAAAATGATGATGTTTTCTTTGAAAAATTTAAATAATCTTTAGACATAATTTTTTTATAACAATAGGTACCATAAAAATTCAAATATCTTCCAATAAAATAATATGAAAAGCATTTTTGAAAAAGTAAAAAAATATGACTTAACAATACTGCAAGAAAAAATAAAAGTGCATAGTAGGCATAGTTTTCATTTTTTAAAGCTGCTTTATTTATTAAATCTTTACTTAAAATTGATGAATACGAAATAAATATAGTTGACAGTACACTTAAAAAACTTAATCCAAATAGTGAAAAAAGATATTTTTTTGGCATCTTAAATATCCATTTTGCAAATATCTTCACTTTTTTTCATCCCCTCTAAATTTTTCTGTCAATTCTTGTTCTGCTTTAAAAAACTTTTTTAAAAGACTTTTATCAGAATGCTCGCTGAATTTTCCTTTTTCTTTTAACTCTCCATTTTCTAAGACTGCAAATTCATCGGTAAGAGACAATATTGAAAATCGATGTGAAATCAATATTAGTGTCTTATCTTCTACAAAGACCTTAATATTATTTATTACTTCTTTTTCTACAAGTTTGTCTACTCCTTCTAAAGGTTCATCAAGAATAACAAATTCAGGATTTCTTAAAATTAACCTTGCAAGGGAAATTCTTGCCCTTTCTCCACCAGATATGTTTCTAGCTTCTTCTCCAAGGATAGTATCTAAAGTTCTTATTTTTAAAAAATCGCTTAAACCTGCAAACTCTAAGGCATTGTATAGTTCTTTATCTGTTGCATCATGCTTTGCTATCAACAGATTGTCCCTTATACTTCTGTTGAAAATATGGGTTCTTTGACTTAAAACTCCAACTATTTCATACCAATTTTCAATGCTATTTAATGGTTTTCCATTTACAAGTATGTGTCCTGAATCAGGATTAATATATCTTAAAATTAGCTTTATTAAAGTGGATTTTCCTTCACCACTTGAACCTACTATTGATATTTTTTCGCCATTTTTTATTTCAAAATTAAGATTATTAATTATTTTTCTTCCTTTATATGAAAAATTTACGTTAATGAATTCTAATTTTTCAAACATTTTTACACCTCTCTTAAATAATTATCATAAGCATCTTTAGCTCTAGAAGCAGCCCAAGCAATATAATCGCTGTCATTAATATAAACTTCTGAATAACTTTTAACATTTTCAACGTATCTTAAGATCATAATTGCAACTCCTAGAGTCAAATTGCCTTTAAAAACTTCGAAACTTATTAATATTATTGTTATTGGAATTAAAACTGCTGAAAGTAGCTCATAAGATAATCCAAACTTTAACTCAGCTTTACCGAAGAGATCGTAAGCTTTTACCAAAGAATTATATCCATCTTTTAACCATCTCAAACTAAAAAAAAGAGAGTTATAATTTCTGATTTCTTCGTAACCTGAATAAAGATCAGAAAGTGTATTTGTAACATTATATTCTGATTCATTCATCTTTTCTGAAATCTTACTTTCTGCATCTACTTTTTTATTGGAAGAAAGTAGCAAAAGAAAGAAATTAAAAATCATTAGTAATCCTACTTTCCAGCTGTTTATAAATATCATTAGAGATGAAAAAAACACTAAGAATGGTAGGATAAAAACGAAAATAGCAAAACTTCCATAAAAAAATTCAAAAACATGTTCAAAACTAAAAATTCTATCCATTTCCTTTTTAGGATTTAATGCTAAATCTGATTTTTTCAAAACAGTAAATATTGCTTTTTCAAAAAGATATTTTGGCCCATCAACAAGATAAAAAGTAATTCTAAAAAAAGAACTAATTTCAGAAAATATAAAATACAGAACATACAAAAAAATAAAAACTAAAAAGGAATGAGAGAGATTTAAGTTTAAAAAACTATCTACAATCTTTCCAAGAAAAATTGGAAGTATAATAGACAAAATCGATGATAAAATGTAACAAATATCAATAAATAATTTCTTAAACATTAGTTTTTTAGAAAGTACTTTATGGTATGTGAAAAAATATTTATAAAATTGCTTCATATGAATCCTCCTATTTGTAAATAGTCTTAGTTATAAGAACGTACTTTACTAGATAATTTAATTGATAATCACTCCATCCACCCCCTTATAATTTTGTGAAAAAAAAATCAAAGTTTATTTTATCATGTTTAATAAATATGTCAAGTAAAATTAAAATAGTTATATGGTCCAATTATACTGTAATTAACAAAAAAAGGGGGGTGAGGAAATGAAAAAATACGTTTAGCAATTGTCGGTTGTGGTATTGCAGCAAAAGATTTACATTATCCCGCATTAAAAACATTAAATGATAAGTTTGAGATTGTTGCGATAACTAGCCGTACCAAAAAACATGCTGAAGAATTTGCCAAATTAGTTGGAAATCCAGAAGTATTTGATACCTATGAAGAACTTTTAGAGTCTAATTATATAGATGCAGTAGATTTAACCCTTCCAATACACCTAAATGTTCCCTTTGCTATAAAAGCTGTGAAAAAGGAAAACATGTAATATGTGAAAAACCTATTTCTACTGATGTAGAATCTGCAAAACTCCTTTTAAATGCATCTGAAGAAACTGACAAGGTGATTTATATTGCAGAAAGTTGGAACATATTAAAAAGTTCCAGTTAATTAAAAATCTTCTAAAAAATTTTAAGGAAGTGTTATATTTTAATTGGAAAATTTTCGTAGGTATGAAAAAAGATAACAAATATGCAAACACGGATTGGAGAAAGAAACCACAACATATTGGAGAAAGAAACCACAACATATTGGAGGATTTTTATCTGATGCAGGTGTTCATCATGTTGCAGCAATGAGATTAATTTTAGGAGATATTGATTGGGTAACTGCCTACACAAAAGATTTTTCGGACTACCTTGCAGGGCCTGATTTTATAAGTACAATTGTAGAATTTAAAAACGGAGTAATTGGAAACTATATTGCGTCTTATAGTTTCAATGAAGAAGAACAATTTGAGATTTATGGAAAAGAGAATACACTAAAAGTTTTAAAAAATAAAATTCTTTATAACTAAAAAGAAATAGATTTAGAAGAAAATATGGGCTATAAAGAAGAATTTGAAGATTTCTATGAGGTTATATTAAATAATAAAGAAAATGATCTAGGAAATTGCGAAGAAGCAATAAAAGATTTAGCATTTTTTGAAGCAGCACTAAAATCTAATGGAAATAAAATTAAAGTAGATGTTTTAATAAATTGAATAGTTAAATGCTAAGAAGAAAATTAATATTTAACAATACGCCTGTATAGGTGAAGGTAATTAAAGAAAGAGAAAAGAACAGTAAAGGTGACTGTAACTTGACTAAGAGTTACAAACGTGGTAAATTAGAAGACGCGTTGGGCGAGGGGTCATTGAAAAATGGATAGCAGTCCTGAGGAAGAAGAGT